>NZ_ABHH01000003.1:0-149348 GCF_000171855.1 Carnobacterium sp. AT7
ATGGTAGCAACCGTTTCGTTGCTTGCTACTTCGTTAGATAATTGTGGAAATTCAGACATTTTATCGTCCTCCTATTTTATATTTACTTCTCTATCATACCGAATTCTTACTTGTATTGCTATTTTTTTTAGTCGTTTTTATCAAGGGAATTAAAAAACAATGGCTTAGCTCTTCTTTTTTAACTTTTCCAAACACTTTTTTATCAAAGAAAAGTTCGTTTCATGGTATGATAGAAAAAGAATAGTATTTTTTTAAAAGGATGGTACACGATGCTTATTTTAACAAACTTTCCGCTTATAGCGGCTTTTACAGCTATTATATTTGCACAATTCATTAAAATCCCAGTAGCCTTTCTACTCCAAAGAAAAACAACTTGGGCATTGGCTACTTCAACGGGTGGAATGCCTAGCTCACATTCGGCTGCTGTATCTGCCCTTATTACTGCTTTAGCTTTACAATATGGTGTTGCTTCTCCTTTTGTAGCTATCGCAAGTACTTTTGGCGTTATCGTTATGTTTGATTCTATGGGTGTACGCAGACAAAGTGGCGAACAAGGTATTTTATTGAATCAATTAATCATTGATTTTCAGCTATTACGTAAAAAAGTGGTCAAGCTTTCTCATGAATCCGCAGCTCTTGTTGACGGACAAAAAGAACGGCATTTAAAAGAATACCTTGGTCATAAGCCCATTGAAGTTTTTTTTGGTATTCTTACGGGTATTCTAATCGCTTTTGTAACAAAAGCTGTATTGACTCACTTTTCACTGCTTTAATTTTCAATGCCGCGTTTATTAGTCCTTTTAGCTGTCTTGAAAGAGACTAGCATTTAAAGGACTATTTTTATTTGCATCTAAAGTTAGGTGTTTCCAAGGTGAACGACGGCAAATTATTTCAAATGAAAAATTTTGTATCATGGGAGGAATTGAATTTTGACTACTAAAGACATTTTTGACATTACGATTATCGGTGGAGGTCCTGTTGGCATGTTTGCTGCCTTTTATGGTGGTATGCGAAATGCAAAAGTTAAAATAATTGAAAGCTTGCCTCAATTAGGCGGTCAGTTAAGTATGTTGTACCCTGAAAAAGATATCTATGATATAGCGGCGCTTCCTGTCGTTAAAGGACAAGAATTGATTGACAACCTTTCCGTTCAAATCTCACGCTTTGATCCGACGATTTGTTTAGAAGAAGAAGTAATCAATGTCGTTAAAAATGATAATGGCATCTTTGAACTGACGACTACAAATTCCGTCCATTATTCAAAATCGATTATCATCACAGCTGGAAATGGCGCTTTCCAACCACGCAGATTAGAGTTAGAGCATGCGGATGACTATGAAGGAAAAACACTGCATTACTATGTTAATAACATTGAACAATTCAAAAATCGAACTGTTGCCATTTGCGGCGGTGGTGATTCTGCCGTAGACTGGGCGTTAGCTCTTGAACCCATTGCTAAGAAAGTGTACCTCATTCATAGAAGAAATAAATTCAGAGCATTGGAGCACAGTGTTTCTTTGCTAAATCAATCGAGTGTTGAAGTTATCACTCCTTATATTCCAGTTGCTCTCAAAGGAAACCACCCTCATATTAAATCTATCCAATTAAAAGAAGTCAGAGGAGAAAGTGAAAAAGAACTTGAAATTGACAATTTTTTAATTAACTACGGGTTTACCTCTTCCATTGGACCAATGAAAAATTGGGGGTTTGAGGTTAAACGAAATGAAATTCCCGTAAATACTAAAATGGAAACGACTGTTCCTGGTATTTATGCGGCCGGTGATATCTGTACTTATGAAGGGAAAATCAAATTGATTGCTACCGGATTTGGAGAAGCGCCGACTGCAATCAATAATGCTATGAGTTACATTAATCCAGATGAACGAGTACAACCTATGCACAGTACAAGTCTTTTTTAATTCAGTTTGGCCAGACGTAACGGTTTACGTGTTAATGGTTATTAGAAGTCATTTAATCTACTTTCTAGTATAATGAAGCTATACTTAAAACGGAGGGATACAAATGGTAAAAGATACCAATGAATTACATCAAAAATCATTAGAATTATTAGAACAACGTGGCGTGCAGTTAGAAGATATTGCCGAACTAGTCATGTTTTTACAACAATCGTATATTGATGACTTAACACTTGAATTGTGTTTGGAAAACGTAAAAGCTGTAATTAGAAAAAGAGAAGTGCAAAATACCATTCTTACAGGTATTCAATTGGATATCTTGGCAGAAAACAAACAATTAATGAACCCTTTGCTTGATATTATTGTTGATGATGAGGGTCTTTATGGAATTGATGAAATCATGGCTCTTTCTATTGTGAATGTCTATGGTTCAATTGGTTTTACAAACTACGGATATATTGACAAAATCAAGCCAGGTATTTTAGGCAAATTAAATAGTCATGACGATGATGAAGTACACACTTTCTTAGATGATATCGTTGGCGCTATCGCTGCTGCCGCTGCTAGTCGACTAGCACACGCTCATCCATCAAAAAGTGACATTACCAAATAATTTTATGGTTATCAAAAAAGAACGCACTGACATTTTTTTGTCAGTGCGTTCTTTTTAATTAAAAGCCTTTTTTTTAGTGTAAAAGTAGCCAAATACGATTTGAATTTCAATCAATACAAACGCTAGAATAAAACAATGCATAAAGAACGTTTCTGGCAATGCTAAAATAATGGGATCCGTAGACGGATTGAATAGCCAAGCATCATTATTAAAAAACAATTTATGAAAGGCCACAAATAATTGATCAAAACTAACAGCGATCATAAACAATACAACAAACGGAACCCCAATCCCTACTTGGAATGGGCGGACCAATTTCCAAAAAAGTTGATTTTTCTTGATGTAACGAATATAGAAAAATGATCCAATAGCAGTAACAAATGCTATGACATAGTCCAGAGTAAATAAACGTCTAACTTCGTAAAAGTGAAACAAGCCGCTTTCAGAACTCGGGAAGTTTGGAAAATTCAATTCAGCTACCCATGGAAAATTAAGGTAGTTTAGTAACACACGATAATTCTCCATCAATGTAGCTTTAGACAACCCTACATTCTCAGAAATTCCTAAGTAATCAATATCGAAACTATATAAGGAGTTAAGTTGATTGTCAGTGCAATCGAAAACGATAAAATAAACAAAAACAGGCAACTCAAGCCTATAAAATGGAGCACTTTTTCTTTCACTAGAACACCCACTCATCCAAAGAGTTCAATAGATAAGTTGGTTGTTCTTCTACAAGTTCTAAATCTTTAAGAGATGTAAAACCGGTCAATACTAACAGCGTATCCACATCATTGTTAATTCCTGCTAAAATGTCGGTTTCATAATTATCGCCTACCATAATGACCTCTTCTTTTGTTAAGCCAATCGTTTTAATCGCTTCTTCCATGATGATAGCTTCCGGTTTGCCGATAAAAGTAGGTTGAACTCTAGTAGCAGCTATCAATAATGCCACTAATGACCCTGCACCAGGAACCATTCCTTTATCACTCGGCAAATTGGTATCTTTATTGGTTGCAATAAAGCGAGCGCCTTTATGAATAGCCAAGGTAGCAGTTTCAAAGTCTTGATAGGTAACTTGTCGGTCGATTCCCACAACTACATAATCTGGATTCTCTTCATCTTCAATGAAACCTGCATTTCTCAAAGCATCTCTGATACCTGTTTCTCCTATAATATAGACCTTTTTCCCGCCACCTAATGAAGTCAGATAATCGGCTGTTGCAAGTGAACTAGTGTACACTTCTTTTTCAGACGTCTGAACACCAAAATTTTGAATCAAATTATCGGCTACTTCTTTTTGTGTTTTAGACGAATTATTGGTAACAAATAAATAGGGAATCTTATTTTCTTGCAGTCTTTTTATGAACCGTGAAGCTGCTGGAATCGGTTCTTTTCCTCGATACATTGTACCGTCTAAATCAATTAAATATCCTTTGTACTTCATTTACCTGACACAACCTTTATTCTCATTAGTTTATTTCGGAACTACTTTACGACGGATGCTGTATTGACGTTTCCCTTTAGCATCTTTTACAGTTTCTACTGTTTCTTTTGAAACTGTTTTTTCAATCGATTTTTCAATTGGTGAAATTTCTTTTTTAACAAACTCTTTTTTCGCTCTCATTCTATCCGATGATTTTTTCGTATTAAAAGTATTGGTTTGTTTTGGAACAGTATTTTTTGATTGTTCTTTTTTGACTACTTTATCATTTGTAGGACTTTTACTTTTTTGTGTTCTGCGTCTTTTGGGTTTACTAGTTGCTGTGCGTTCTTTTTTTTCATCCATTCGTTGCAAAACAAAATAAGGACATCCAAAGTTACAGTACTCATATAAATAATCCTGTAAATTTGCAATGCGTTGATCTTGTGGCACTTTACGATTACGGTTATCGTAAAAACCTTTCAATCTCAGTTGTTCAAATCCCCAGTCCGCAACAATGTAATCATATTTATTTAAGATTTCACTGTAGCGTTCGCCCAGCCGCTCTGCATCGAATGCTTCTCGGTAGTCTTTGACAATTTCAAATTTCTTACCCTCAATAGTGATTGTCGTAGCATCAATTCGTTGAACAATGGGTTCTTCAATGGGTTTAATTAATTCATCTACTTCTTTGTCGATTTCATTTGCTGTCAAACCTTCTGTATCCCGCTTCTCTTCTGTTTCAGCCACAAACGGATGTGTTTCTTTCACTCGTTTTTTCGGTCTAGGTTTAGCCGGTCTTTTTTTTGCTTGGACCGCTTTTCTAGGCTGAGTTGTTTCTTCTTTTTGTTCTTTAGTAATTTCGTTCTCACTTGTCATTGCGTTCACCTGCTTTCTTTCTCTATTCATTCGGTTGATTTATCTGCTGGATAATGCTTTTTCAGATAGAGTTCTAAAACATTTCTAATAAAATATGGAAATAACACTTCATTTTTCCCTTTGATTTCAATAGTAGGAAAAAATGGAATAAACATAAAATGATCTACTGTAGCAAACGTATACTGCTTATCGGGTTCTATTGGTTTATCTAACCAACAGACTTCACCGGTCATTTTATCATAAGTTACTCCATTGTAACAGATTTCGCCAAAAATTTGACCTCTAAATCCAATTCCTTTGATTGGGAAATTTCTCAAAAACAAGCGATTTTTTTCCATTTCATAAATCATACGAATCAGATCTTCTCCATTTAAGGTACACCTCAAGATCCGCATCGGATGTGGCAAAATTTCGTGCAGTGCATCTTTCGTAACTGTACCTTCAATTAACGGCTGCATAAACAAACCTGCGTTTAAAATCGCTGCATCAGTATGCGCGTATTCTTTTAGAGCTTCTAATCCTAGCGTAACAAGTTCTGAACTGCCTTGCCAGCTCACAGAAAAAGTATCTGGAACAGTAGCGATAATCTGTTCCATTAACAATTGATGCCCTTTTTTCTCATAGCTTTCAATCACTAACCTTTCATTTTTAGGAGCTTGCATGGTTGCCGTTTCTTTAACTGTTGCCTTAGCTGTTTTAATTTTATTTCCGTCAATTTCTAATTCAATATGGCCAACATATTGCCCATACTTTCCAGCTGCAGCGAGCAGCGTATTTCTTATTATTTCTCCATTTGGTAATAAATGATGCGTATGCGATCCGATAATAATCGAAATCATCGGATACATCTCCGCTATGCGCTTATCTTCACCAATTCCTAGATGAGACAGTAATATAATGGAATCGACCAAAGGAGACAACAGTTCTAGCATATCTCCTATCACTTCATCTGGGTTTTTCACATTCCACCCAATCGGTTTATAACTAGTGGGAAAAGGAGCCGTCAATCCAAATAGACCGATTTTATGACCCGTTTTAGTTTGAACGATATGAAATAATTTTGCCCATTCTGGTGGGTACCCTGTCTTATCATCATATAAGTTTGAAATTACAACAGGGAAATTGGCTTCATCGTATAAATGGTTCAATTGTTTTTTTGAGCTTCCAATTCCTTCGTTGTTTCCAATCGTAACCGCATCATACTCTACTTCATTTAGTAAGAGGATGTTGGCTTTTCCATCAGTAGCTTCCGTCAAAGGATGGACTCGATCACAGGCGTCTCCAATATCAAATAAAAATACTGTTTCATTTTCTTGTTCCAATCGCTTAGACTCTTCACGCAAATAAGCAGAAATTCTCGGCCAATTTTCAAAGTGAGAATGAATATCGTTTGTATGATAAATGTGGACACGTTCCATTTGCTTCATCCTTTATTTCAGAAATTTAGACTACTTTTATTATACCAATCTTCAAAAAAAATATCTTGTGTATTGATGAAGAAACACTCACTGATTCAAATTAACTCCAAATAGTCACAGACAATTTCTTATTCAACTTGAAAAAAATCGAATTCATTTGCAAAGAACCTTCTTTAATGATAAAATTTTCGAGTTGCCACATGTTAAAAACTTTCGCATAAAAGATTGGCTATCTTCCTATCCGTTGATTTTATCAAGAAAGTAAAGTCATCTATCTTTACTTTTCCAAAGAAATTCTTCATAATTATGAAGACATCTATCATTCATTGCCATTTCCATAACCCTAGTGTCATTTGTTTCATTTTACAACTGGATATCTTTAGATATTGGCTAATTTATAGTGTGTTCATCCATTCTATCTAACTCAATTATCTAAAGAAAGAATACTGAATCTTTTCAAATAAGAACAGGTGCTTTACAAAAAATAGAATATTCTATCTACCTACTGTAAGTATTAGAAAATTCTTTATTTGTTCTAAGCTTTTTTTTATTGTTCAAAATTTTATTCCTATATAAAGAGCGTGTAAGAGGTCTACTCCTTTCATCGTTCTTAATCTACCAACTTAAACATAGAAAACAAGGAGTGTGTCTAAATGATTGAATTTAAAAATGTTGAAAAGTACTATGGTGAGTTTCATGCTTTAAAAAACATCAACCTTACCTTTGAACAAGGTAAAGTGGTGGTAGTAATCGGTCCTTCTGGTTCTGGTAAAAGTACCATGCTACGTTGTATCAATGGTTTAGAAGAAATCTCTGAAGGAGAACTATTGATCAAAGACCAAAATATTCATGATAAAAATACGAATATCAACGAAATTCGTAAAAACGTTGGAATGGTATTTCAACATTTTAATCTTTATCCGCATAAAACCGTTTTAGAAAATATTATGTTGGCACCGATGAAAGTATTGAAACAATCTAAAGAAGAAGCTCAGAAAAATGCTGAGAAATTTTTAGAAAAAGTGAACATGCTAGATAAGAAAGATGCTTTCCCTTCTAATTTATCAGGTGGACAACAGCAGCGTATCGCTATTGCTAGAGGCTTAGCTATGGATCCGAGCGTTTTACTGTTTGATGAGCCAACCAGTGCCCTAGATCCTGAAACAATTGAAGATGTACTAGATGTCATGAAAAAACTAGCTAAAGAAGGCATGACAATGATTGTTGTTACCCATGAAATGGGATTTGCACGTGAAGTTGCTGACCGGGTTATTTTTATGGCAGACGGAGAAGTCCTTGAAGACCGCGAAACCGTTTCGTTCTTTGAAAATCCCAAAGATGAACGAGCAAAACAATTCTTAAGCAAGATTATTAACCATTAATTTTATAGGAGGACTTTACAGATGAAAAAATCAAACAAGCCATCACTTTTTCTTCTCTTACTCCTACCGGTCTTTTTTCTTGCTGCCTGTGGTTCTCAAAGTGCAGCAACAGTAGACATAACCGAACGTATAGAAGAAAACCCGACCATTACGTGGGGTGTAAAAGTAGATACTAATCTTTTTGGTCTCTATGATATCAAATCTGGTGAGATTAGAGGTTTTGATATCGATATTGCTAAAGCTATCACTGAAGAAATAACTGGAGACGAAGCTAACGCTGAATTCGTTGAAGTAACGTCGAAAACTCGTATTCCACTATTAAAAAACGGAAATATTGACGCTATTATTGCGACTATGACGATTACTGAAGAAAGAAAAGAACAAGTAAACTTTTCTGATATCTATTTTGATGCAGGACAAGCTTTATTGGTTCCAAATGATAGTTCTATTCAGAGTCTAGAGGATTTATCGGCCGATACAACAGTTCTAGCGGTTAAGGGCTCCACTTCTGCACAAAATATTCGTGAGTTGTCCCCTGATACAAATGTATTAGAATTAGAGAATTATTCTGAAGCATTTACTGCCTTACAATCAGGTCAAGGTGATGCCGTTACGACTGATAATGCCATTTTATTAGGAATTATTGCAGATAACCCAGGCTACCGATTAGCCGGTGGAAATTTCACTCAAGAACCTTATGGTATTGCTATTAATAAAGGTCAAGATGACTTTTTAACCGAAGTTAACGAAGCTTTAACTACACTCAAATCCAATGGCGTATACGACGAAATCTACGCTAAGTGGATTCCTGAAATGAAGTAAGACGATTACAACTTCACCTATAAGCAGTGAGTTTACTGCTAAGAAATAAAGAAGCGAGGTGCACCTATGCTAACGATCTTAACAACCTATCCTGATGTATTAATTGATGGGTTTCTAAATACACTGTATTCAAGTATTATTGCCTTATTTTTCAGTTTAATCATTGGTACTTTGATGGCCATTTTACAATTATCTAAAAACAAATGGATTAGCGGTTTGGCAAATGCTTATGTCGAGTTCTTCAAAAACATTCCGCTTTTAATCATTGTAATGTTCTTTTACGTAGTCGTTCCGTTATACTGGTTCTCTATTAATGGCTTTACAGCTGGTACAATCGGATTAACCATTTACACTTCTGCTTTTATTGCAGAAACGGTTCGTGCTGGAATTATGGGCGTGCCTAAAGGACAAACAGAAGCTGGACTTTCAACTGGTCTAACACAAAATGAAACCATGCGTTATATTGTATTGCCTCAAGCCTTTAAAATTGTGATTCCACCGCTTGGAAACCAATTTATCAATTTAGTTAAAAACTCTTCCGTTCTAGCAATGGTTACCGGGCTTGATTTAATGTACCAAGGCGATTTAATTGCCAGTGAGACGTTTAATACATTTGATACGTATATCTTAATCGGGTTAATTTACCTCATCATTACATTACCTTTGACTTACTTGATGAGTTATATTGAACGCCGCTTAAATGTAACATCTTAAAAGGAGGAGAAATTATTTGACTATTATAGAAGCTTTTTCGTGGATGAATATCCGCTTCTTACTGGATGGACTTCTCGTAACAGTAGAAGTCGCTTTACTTTCAATCGTCTTTAGTTTCATTATTGGGGCCATTTTAGGTTTGCTTCGGTATATGAAAATTCCCGTTTTTTCAAAAATCATCGGGGCTATTGTTGATTTAATACGAAATTTACCTTTGCTGTTAATTATCTTTTTTACTTATTTCGCCTTACCACAGATTGGTATCCGATTTGACATCTTTTGGTCAGCAGTAGCTGCATTGACTATTTTTGAATCTGCTATGCTTTCAGAAATCATTCGTGCTGGCTTAAACTCTGTTCCTTCTGGTCAAATGGAAGCTGGACGTTCTACTGGATTGTCGTACCTTCAAACGCTTTGGTTTATTCTTATTCCACAAGCCTTTAAAGCTATGGTTCCTCCAATCGTCAGCCAACTGATTTCTTTGATAAAAGATACTTCATTGGCAACCATTATCTCTTTACCAGAGTTAACTCATAATGCTCGAATCATTTATGGGCAAAATACCACTTATGTGATTCCAATGTTTATTGCTTTAGCATTCTTCTACTTTATTATTTGTTACGCTTTATCAAAAGTTGCTAAACGCTTTGAAACAAAATTAGCTTAACTAACAGAATAAAAGAAAGCCGCTCACTAAGAATATTTTTAGTGAACGGCTATTTTTTTGTTTTCTTTTCAGTTACGATAGAATAAAGTTAACTAATTAAAATAAAAATTGAAAGGACTTTACTATGACTCCCTTTACTGAACGTACCATTCAAGTCATCCAATCAATTCCAAGCGGAAAAGTCATGACTTACGGACAAATTGCTGCACTTGCTGGAAATCCACGTGGAGCAAGACAAGTCGTCCGTACCTTGCATACCATGAGTGGGAATTATAACTTGCCTTGGCACCGTGTTATAAACACTAAAGGTGAAGTAGCCATCAAAGATGCTGAAGGTGCCTTTACTCAAAAAGACCGTTTATTATCAGAAGGCATTATCTTGACTACTTCCGGAAAAATTGATCTATCGGTCTATCGTTATCATCCAGTAGTAGATTGGATCGTTGAAGAACTTTAAAAATAATACTTTTACGAGCAGACTAAACTAGTTATGCACATTTTTAACTACTTTCTGTTGATAGTGTATCTAACTGTCCAATTCATCCACAATATCTTCAATTCAAGAGATAAATGTTCGTTTATCCACAAAAAAAGTTTAACTTATCCACAATTTTTTTATGAACTAGTGCTTTTCGGTGTATAAACTCGTATAAATAGTTTTAAATTCTCATTTTTGTCCGTTATTATTTCTAATATCAATAGTTATACATGGTTATCAACAGGTTGTCTCTCTCGTTTAATTTTAGCGTTTTTTAGTGATTCTTTGTCAATTCATAGGTATGTTGCAAAAGAAATTTCTTATGGAATAGGTAGATTTTAGGCTTCTTCCATAATCAGCATCTCATTATCATCAAATTTCCAACTAGAACTATACGCAACTTCCCAATAATAACCATCTATATCTTGGAAGTAACCGCTGTACCCACCCCAACTAACTCTCACCGGTTCTTTTACAATTTTCCCGCCATTTTGTCTTACAAGAGCAATTGTATCATCTACTTCTTTTTCTGATTTCAGATTACAAGCTAATGTGATTCCGTTAAATCCTCTTTCTTGAACCAGTGGTGGAGCCGATTCATTAATATCTTTAGCTAGTTCTTCAATTGGAAACAACTCAAGTTTACTGCCTTGATTATTGAAAAAAACAATAGCTGGCGCATTTGATTCCTCAAACGTTTCAAAGCCAATGCTTTTATAAAAATTTAACGCAGCTTTGATATCCTTTACTCCAAGACAAATTAAATTAATGCGATTCATTTTAAGGTCTCCTTTTATAATGATTCAATCATAAATTGATCTTCTTTTGTTAGCTCAAAATCAAATAATTCTAAATTGGAAATTTGATGATCTTTGTTGTGAGACTTGGGGATAACTACCACACCTCTTTGAATTTGATACCGCAATAAAACTTGTCCCCAATTTTTCCCATAATTTTCAGCAATTTTAGCTAATTTAGCTCTTTGTTCTGGAGTAACTTTACTTAAGGGACCCCAAGCTTCTGGCACAATATCATTTTTAAGCATATAATCAATCATTTCATGATTCCATGTATGTGGATTCGATTGAATTTGGTTGACTGCGGGTTTAATACGAGCAAAGTTATGCACAGCTTCCAACATTTCAATAGTAAAATTAGAAACACCTATCGACTTGATTTTACCATTATCCACAAAAGATTCTAGAACTTCCCAAGTATATTTTAACTTTTCTTCATCATCAATTGGCTGGTGAATCAAATACAAATCAATATAATCCGTTTTTAAATTTTCTAAACTTTTCAATACCGTTTGTTCAACGGCTTTTCTTGAACCAATATAAGCATCATCTGATGGAATTTTTGTAGTGATATAAAATTCTTCACGGGGAATACCACTTTCAAAAATGGTTTTGCCAACACCAGATTCATTTTGATAAGAAATTGCTGTATCAATGAGGCGGTAGCCTTCCTGTATCGCTGATTTTAACGCACTAAAGTCTCCGTTCAACTTTCCTCTATATTGATTGCCTTCTTTGCCATAAGTGTTCGTACCTGTTCCGAGAAGTGGTATTTTTAATCCATTTGCTAATAAGGTCGTTTGCATTGGCTTTATTCCTCCTTATGATGATTTAGTTAATGTAATAGTAAGGGTTCTCATTATTATCTGTCAACTAACGACTATTTTTGGAATTGCAAATATCGAATTTAACGACTAAAAGATAGCTGAATAAAGACAAAAAAAACGTTCAATGCAGCTTTACAATGAACGCTTTTTTGTTGCTGAAAAGTTATCTCAGCTTTATATTAAATGAATCTAGTTGATTATTTTGCTACAGTTGTTTCGCCAGTAACAGTACCAGCGTCTAATACTGCAGAATCCATTAATTCTTGAGAATCAAATGTTACATTTCCTTCAACTTTTGAATCAGCTAGTTGGAATCCTTCAGCTTTAACTACAACATCTCCAACAAATGTTCCATTTTGGATTTTGAAGTTAGGTGATTCAACAATCATTTTTGGTGCTTCTAAAGTGAATTCTGCTGTAACGTTGCGATCTTCATCTTGTGAATACAATGCTAATTTGCGGTAAATATCTCCGCTTTCGTCGTTTTTATCATAGAACGTTCCAGATACAATAATATCTTCTGGTACAACTACGTCATCTGTGATTGCATAGATCCAAGTACCATCTGCACTAAGTCCTGCTACTACGTCTGCTGGGTCATTGCTGATTGATGCTGTTGTAACTACTTCTGTACTTTCTGCAACTGAAGAAGCCACCTCTGAACTTGCTACAGATGAAGAAGCTTTATCTGCTGTATCTTCGTTATTGCCACAACCTGCTAAAATAATAAGTGATGCACAAACTCCTAAAAACAAACCTCTTTTTTTATTTAATTTAACCATTATATTCCTTACCTCCATTTTTTTAATACGTTTCCAAAGCTATCAATACAATTTTCTAATAAAAATTTACACGTATTAATAACTTATACATAGTGTACAACGTCTTTGTGAATTATTCAACTTGTTTCGCTTAAAAAAACAAGTTTTTTTTAATTTGTGACAATTTTTTGTATAATTCAGTATTTTTTCCATTATTCAAGTGTTCTGCTTGCCATAGTCTTACCGTTTTATGATAACAATGACCTTATCCTCTTATCTTGCTATCAAGTAATTCGGTTGCTTTAACTTTTCCATTTTCGAACTAATGGGTATGCATCCATCTTCAGTCCGTTATTTTAGTTGCTCATTCATATAATATCCTTCTATGCCACTCTTCCTTGTGAATTAGTTTCAATTTCTCCATCCTGTAGTTAACTCATCAAAAAAAAACTAAAGATAATAACTATTACTTTTAGGTTTTAATCTTATTTATCTATGAAATGTACTCCGACACAAAATCCTGAACTTTTTTCTTATAGTCTTCTTTATTCTGTTCATACGATTCTGCATGATCAGCATTCGGTGCGATATAGAGTTCTTTAGGCGATGGATTCGCTTCATACACATCGTATACCATCTCTGTTGGTACAAATGTGTCTTTTTCACCATGAATAAACAACATAGGAACATTGTTATTTTTAATTTGCTCTACTGTATCAGCTTCTCCAAACCAGTAATCCGAACGGATCTTTGTTACTAAACTGGTTACAGGAATTAGAGGAAATGCTGGCAAGTCGTACATATCTTTTAATTGATAGGCCAACTCTCCATTTAAAGAACTGTATCCACAATCTTCCACGATTACCTTAACATTAGCTGGCAATTCTTCTCCACTGACATTCATAACCGTAGCTCCGCCCATACTAATCCCAAATAAAGCCAATTCAGCATCTGTACCGACCTTATCAATCATCAATTGAATCCACTGTAAGTAATCATTCCGTTCATGCCAACCAAAGCCGATATAATTGCCTTCACTTGTTCCGTGTCCTCGGGCATCGGGTACAAGTACATTGAATCCCATATCATGATACATTTTAACATACTGTGCCATTTGCTCTAAGTTTCCTGCATAGCCATGGGCCAATATAGCTACCTTTTTAGCATCAGAATCGCCTTTGATATAAATTCCAGAAAGTTTTAATCCATCTTCAGATTCAATTGATACATCTTCACGCTCTATCTTATCGTACCATTTCTTTTCTTCCAGCCATGGATCTTTTGGATCATAAACTCCGTCTACATCAGCTGCTTCAATAAAATCCTTTTGGTTGATTGCCACAGCTACATCATAGAAATAATTTCCTGCGAAACCCAAACCAAACACAACTAAAATGACTAAAACTCCCAAACCTATCCATAATTTTCTTTTCATTTAATCACACTCCACTTTTTTGTTGATTGAATCTTAAACCATTCAGTTTATTTTACCCATTTCTTCTATCAAATTGTACATCAAAGACAAAAAATAAAAGGCATACATTATTCGAACTGTTATACTCAAAATTGCTTATTAATCTTCCAAATAACTAAGTAGTTTAATAGTTGTATTTCGATTCCTGATGGTTACCTTTTTATAGAATAATTGACGGGCCAACTTCGAATAATACGTCTTATTGTAATTATTTTTAAAAACAGAGGACCAAAAGATAGCATGTTTTCCTATATAGACTTTTTCATAATTAGTATCAATAGCCGATAATAGTTCGACAATTTCTTTCTTATTTGCTGAAGGCAACAAAAATAAGGCATTGTGTTTGTAATCTGCATCTTTTCCCCACCATGTTGGTATACCCGCTAATTCCATTTTGTATTTCTCACCAGAAATAACCATGACATCAATTTGAAAAGCAAAATAGTTCATTAAAATTTTTTGACATTTTACCAGAACATCTTGTTCCGTTCCTTCTGCACTATCAACAATCAAATTGCCACTGTTAATATAAGTTCTGACATTTGTAAAACCATCCTTAATCAAATAGTGCGTTAACTCACTCATTGAAACGCTATTTTTACCTCCTACATTGACCCCTCGCAATAAAATAATAAATTCCATACAAAAACTCCCTTATTGATTGAATGGTTATTGCTGTTAAAAAGAACTGTTTTATTTATGGCCTATCCCATAAAAAGCTCGCAACAAGCTCATCAACTTGAGTATTTTCATGTAGTTGACTATGAGAAGCTTGTGATCCAGTAACGATTTCCTCACTATAATTCATTTCATTTATTTGCATTAAGTGCCCTATGGATAATCCACTTCTAAGAGAAACAGTTCCATCTCCATCTGACCCATCTTGCACATCTCCAACGATATTCAACAATGGTGTCTCTTTGGGATACTGCTGGATGCCAGCAGCAAAATCACTATATCGTTGACTGATGATTAGTGGACCATCCTGCTTTAAGGCATCAAACGACTGCTCTTCATTACCGGTTACAAAATCATTGAATGGCGCACCGATTGCAACAAATCGATTCACTATCGGCAGTGAATCTTCCTCTCCATATGTGACTAGATAGCGAAAACTGCTCACTCCACCCATTGAATGACCGACTAGATTCACCTCTTCAATCTGATACGTTTGTTTTAAGTAGACTAAAGTAGCCTTAATCCAATCTGCTTGATTCCATTCGTTATTTTTGTTGTCTGAAAATAGTACCTGAACCAATGGATTAGTTGATTGGTCATCCCAAGTACCGGTATCTGAAACACTCCCATTCGGCTGAACCGTTACGGTTAAAATCTTTTTCCCCCAACCATTTGTTTCAAAACGAGACAGCATTCCACTAAAACTTCCTTCCGTTCCACCATAACCATGGATAAAGAGTGTTGGAATGGCCGTTTGATTTGTCGTTAATGGATCCGTTACGCCACTGCTGGAAGTACTAGGTTCACTAGAACTATTTGACTTCAATTCACTAGTTGGATCACTTTCTTTAACCGTTCTAGCTGTCTTTTCATTTCCACATCCTACACTTACTAAACTAAGCACTAGGAATAGGAAAGAAAAAAAGAACATCTTTTTCATACCACTTTACTCCTCACTATTTTTTACTATACTACCAAAAAACTCTAATTTCCTTGAATTGTTCCTATTTTATTATTTCTATAATGTATCAAGATTAAAATCTTTCTTCATTATAATTCTTATCGTTTCCTTTTACTATTACCAATCATTGCAAAAAAAATAAACCCCTACTATTTCCATAGAACAGTAGGGGTTTATTTTTCACTCTCTTAGAAAGTCAATTAGTTATCCAGCTCAACCTGATATTTTTCAATTTCCGGTTGGTTTGCCCATACGAAATGTCCCTCTTTTATTTCTACAAAAGAAGGCTTTTCTACAGAATAATCGTGGGTGGATTCATCATAAACAATCAACACTTTTTCTTTTTCTATTTGAGGATCTGGTATAGGTACTGCAGACAACAGAGATTGAGTATAAGGATGTATCGGATTGGTAAATAACTCTTCTGCTTCTGCCAATTCCACAATTACTCCATAATCGTTAGTGTCACTCTTTCAACTCTCGGTTTTGGATTTGTATTATTTGGATTTAGCAGTGCGGGTAGTCGTGGTTGGGATGATACACTAGTTTTAGCAACGATTGTTATAGGTATTGTATCACTCGTATTATTCTCAGTGCGTCAATTACGTTCAAGTGATCCATTTTTAAATCTACGCGTTTTTAACAATAAAATCTTTACCATGACATCTTTTATCAACATTATTGTAACGATGATGTTATATGCTGATATGATTTTGTTGCCTATGTATTTACAAACAGGACGCGGATTTTCTGCAGTTGATTCAGGATTGCTATTACTGCCTGGAGCACTTGTTAATGCTGTTTTATCTCCAATTGTCGGAAAATTATATGACCGCTACGGCGCGAAACCCTTATTCATTATTGGTTTGATTTTTGTTATTCCTTCTATGTGGGTCGTTACTAGTTTAACAGCCGCAACAACCTTTACTTTCTTGATGATTCGTACAATTTTCTTGCGTATCGGTTTAAGTTTTATCACAATGCCATTGAGCACTGCTGGTTTAAACGCCTTACCAATTGATCTTATTAATCACGGTACAGCTGTTAACAACACTGTTCGTCAAATTGCAGGAGCAGTTGGAACGGCTGTTGTTATAACTATCTACTCTTCAAAAGCAGCCCTTTATGCAGGTGATTTAGCAGCTCAAGGTATCACAGAAAACATCAAGTCTTTAACGTCCATTTTTGCTGCAAGTAAAGCCTATTACTTCATGACGATTCTAGCTATTCTTGCAATGGTATTGACATTCTTAACACCATTAAAGAAACCTACACCAGTCATTGAACAAATTGAAGAATTTGAGCAGTAATAAACTTTCAGATTTATAAGTGTAATCAATAAAAAAGTGCTTCTAGTTGAATACACTAGAAGCACTTTTTTACTGTATTAATTTTGATAACCCTAATCAGAATTTAAAAAATAATGACCATAAAAGTTATTTTCTTTTCTTTCTACCCATCGATTTGAAAGCACGTTTCATAACATCCATAAAACTTAGGGATTGAACCATATGACTTGGATCTACGTATTCTCTTATAGCTCTAAGAACTTTCTTAGGATTCTTAGAAGAAAAAGTAAACGTACCAGATTTCTTCGTTTCAATCGCGTACCGTGGAATCCATTTTCCTTTGAACATGACAGAAGCAATCACATTTTCTACTTCTTCCCAAGGAATTTGAATGTATTTACGAGCATCACGTGCATTGAAAAACTCAAATCCATTATCACCAATCATAATTTTCCCGTAATCTGTTAGGCCCGTAAAAGCGGTAGCGTCAATTACCAGGTCCACCTTTGTATTAATTGATTCAACCATTTTATCCGCTCCATCTCTTTATCTTGTTATGATTTCATTATACGTTGTTTCAAACATTTAAGGAAACAAAAAAAGTGACTGAGAGATTCCCAGCCACTTTTTTTGTATACGAACTAGTGTTGATTCAGAAAACTTAAAAGACTTTATTATAGAAGTCCGATTAAGTGTCCACCAATTCCGACTACGAATAAACCAAGAATGATAACGATTGGGCTAACTTTTTTCTTAAGCAAGAACATACATAACATTGTTAAAGCCAATGCTGCCAATCCTGGAATCAATTGATCCAAGTTGTTTTGTAAAGTAGTTACTTTTGTTCCTGAAAGCGCCATACCTGAGTTTACTTGTTCAAAAGCTTGACGGATACCTTCTCCACCATTAGGAAGTTCATCCCATTTAATGAATGCTCCATCATCTAATTGAACTCTAGAAACAACTGGTTTGAAACTAATTGATACCCATCTCTGTACTAGTGCTGCCAGTACGAACATACCTAAAATTGAAGCACCTTTTGTAATGTCTTGTAATAAACCACCTGAAAGGTCTTCTGTGATTTTAGAACCGGCTTTATAACCGAATTCTTGTGTATACCACATGAATCCCCAACGAATAAGGTTCCAAGCTACGAAGAAGATGATTGGTCCAAGGATATTTCCACCCATTGCTAAAGATGCTCCTAGAGCACCTAACATCGGACGTACAGTAAACCAGAACACAGGGTCACCAACACCGGCCAAAGGACCCATCATACCAACTTTAACCCCTTGAATAGCTACATCATCAACAGGAGCTCCATTTGCACGTTCTTCTTCAAGAGCTAAAGTAACTCCAAGAATTGGTGAAGCAATATATGGGTGAGTGTTAAAGAATTCTAAGTGGCGTTTTAACGCTGCTTTTTGATCCTCTTTATTTGTATATAATTTTTTGATTGCTGGAATCATTGAGTAAGCCCAACCACCATTTTGCATACGTTCATAGTTCCAAGAACCTTGAATGAACGTTGAACGCCATGCTACGGCTAAGCGATCTTTTTTAGTTAAAGTAATTTTTTCTGCCATGTCTCTTCTCCTCCTTCAGGATTAATAATCGTTTAAGATATCGCCAAGCGGGTCACCAGAGTTACTTCCGCCACCATTTGAAGAACCACCCATTTTAGAAAGGTTCAAGTAAATAAGAGCTAAAGCTACTCCTAATGCTCCAAGAGCAATAAGTGTTAATTGAGAAATTGCTGCTACTACGAAACCAATAATGAAGAAAGGCCATACTTCTTTTGTTGCCATCATGTTGATTACTAATGCATAACCAACCGCAACAACCATTCCTCCACCAATTGCCATACCTTCAGTTAACCAAGCTGGCATTGATTCTAAGAAAGATTGTACTGTTGCTGCTGGGATAAATAATAGTGCTCCTGCAGGAATTGCAATACGAACCCCTTGCATAGCTACTGCTGATAAGTGTAACCATTCAATTTTCTTGAAGTTACCTTCTTCAGCTGCACTGTCCATTAAGTGTACGATAGGTACAGCTAATGTACGAACAACCATTGTTAAGAAAAGTCCTGCTACTGCAAGTGGAACCGCAATTGCGATCGCTGCTGGAACTCCGGCAACGCCTTGTCCACCTAATACTAAAATAATTGCTGATGCAACTGATGCTAATGCAGCATCTGGTGCTACGGCTGCTCCAATATTTGCCCAACCAAGAGCGATCATTTGAAGAGTTCCGCCAAGAACGATACCTGCTGTTAAATTACCTGTTACTAAACCGATTAATGTACATGCTACTAACGGTTGGTGGAATTGAAATTCATCTAAGATTCCTTCCATACCAGCTAGAAATGCAACAAGAATTACTAGAACAATTGATATTATAGACATAATAGGCCTCCTATTTAATTTAATGTTGTTACTTTATTTTGCGCGTGCTAACTCATTTTTTGCTTTTTTAATAATTTCTTGCATGTTGGCACTAGAATCGTTTGGTACTTTACGTACATCAAATTTAACGCCTTTTTCTTTCATTTCTTCAAATGCTTTCACATCTTCATGTCCCATTGAAAGAACTTTACTTACAACAACTTTACCAACAGAGTGAGCCATTGAACCAACGTTAACTTCTTTAATGTCTACGCCGCCGTCCATAACTCTTAAAACATCTTGTGGATTTTCAAACAACAATAATGCTTTTGTGCCGCCAAAACGAGGGTCTTTATAAATTTCAATCATTTTACTGATTGGAACAACATTCGCTTTAACTCCTGGTGGTGCTGCTTGCTCGATTAATTTCTTACGAAGTTCATCTTTAGCAACTTCATCAGAAACGATGATGATACGGTTTGGTCCCATAGCTTTTGTCCAAGCAGTTGCTACTTGACCATGCAATAAACGAGAATCCACACGTGTTAATACCAATTTAATTTTTCCGTCACCAACTACTGTACCTGGTGGGATTGAACCTTGTACTGGTCCAGCAGCTGCAACAGCAGTTGTAGATACAGGTTCTAATTCTTCTGGTCTAATTCTCACGCCTTCTTTTGCTGTTCCAATGATTTGTGCTGCAATTTCTTGAGCCGAAGTCATTGACAAACGAGATGCATAAGCTTCAATTACCATTGGTAAATTCAATCCAGAAACGATTGCCCATTTATCTTTGCGTTCTTCAAACAATGTATTAGCTTGATTAAACGGAGTACCACCCCATAAATCAACTAAGAATAATACTTCATCTTGATCGTCAAACGATGCAATTGCAGTTTTCATTTTTGCTTTAACATCTTCTGGACCTTCGCTTGGCATTAAAGTAATAGCTTTAACATTTTCTTGTTCTCCAAAAATCATTGCGCCAGATTGCAAGATGCCTTCAGCAAATTCGCCATGGCTTGCTAGTATAATTCCTACCATATTTCTACCTCCTAAATATTTTATTCCTAACTTTTCTAGTTAGACACAACTAACAGCTTTGAGTTGTTACTATACATTAGTTTTGTCTGTTTTAAAAAATAACCTCCAGTGCTAACAACACCGCCACCTTTCAAAACTTTCTTCTAAACTTTTTTAGTGTTTAGATTTTTTTATTGCCTTTATTAATTTGTCCATCACTTAATAAAATGCAACTATCGTGCCAACTTTAGTGTATCACCAAAAAAATCGATAGAATCGACATTCGCAACTAGAAATTCACGACACAAACGATACACTAAATAGTGTATCGTTTGTGTCGTGAAGCACTTTCATCTTTTGAATTTTTAGTGTATTATATTCAATTTTAAAAAAATGACTATAATACACTAAATATCTCTTTTGTTATAGCCTAAAAATCCACTAACAGAAAGAACAGTACCTACTATACTCAAGAGGCTTAGAGTGAGCCAATTGACCTCTTCATTTGGAAGCAACGGCACGTGGTAAAAAGCAGAGAACCGGTTTAGCCATTCTGGAAATCCAAGTAAACTGCCCAAATAAATGACTAACATTGCAAAGAACATATAGACCCAAACAAAACCCGCCCATTTAGGAAAAACGCCTACTAACAAAGTGGTTAAACCTATCACCACCCAGATAGCTGGAACATAGGCTAGCACAGATGCTAAAACGGATCCTAATCCAATAGTCTTTTCTATTACTTGACTTGCCGAAACATATAGTCCTATTCCAATTAGGATTTGCGTCAATATACCCGTTAGAAAGGCAACGATGTAATAACTCCCCATAATTTCACTGCGAGAGACCGCTCGACTATAAAAGTTCTCCGTTCGTCCCATTCTTTCTTCTTTTTTCAATTTCAACAAAATAGAAACGCTGGGAATAGCCGCAAAAACGGACATAATCCAAATCAATAATGTAATAAACTGTTCTGTCATGGAAGCAGTCGAATTAGCAGGTAAGACCTTTTTAACCAATTCAAGATCAGAAAAATAAGTTTCTAAATCTCCTAGTATCGCTCCAAAAGCTACACTCATTAAAAATATGCCGATGCCCCATGAAAAGATAGTTCCTTTTTCTAACTGCCAAGTTAAACCAAACCGGCTTTTTAAAAAGCGAGAAGCATAACGTTTTCCTTTTTGATCTGGTAGCAGGCCGGCATTGATATCTCTTTTATGATTCAGATAAAACGTGCTCATTAGAAGTGTCGTGCCTCCACAAACCAATGCCAAAATGGGCCACCACTGCTGATTTTCAACAAATACGCTTGTACGAACAGTCCACCCTAATGGAGAGAACAACGACATCAAATCATTGCCAACGTCTCCAATCGCTCTTACGATATAAGCTGTTATCAACATGCCAAAAGAAATTCCCAAAGTTCCTCTTGTCGTTGCTGTTAGTTGAGCAGCAACCGCTGAGACTCCTGCAAAGAACAAACCCGTACTTGCAAGAATACCGCTGTACAGCACAACAGACTCTAAATTAAACGCTTCATGCATGAACAATCCTAACCCTATTGACAAAAAAATAAACAATACACTATTTACGATGACCATCAGGATTATTCCTGCTAATAAATATGCTAATCTCCCTACCGGTAAAGCTCGAATCAATTCCAACCGACCTTCTTCTTCATCCATTCTCGTACTAGAGGTTACCAATAAGATATTCATAACACTCACTGCAACAGCCGATAACAGCAACATTTCACTCGCAAAAACTGCACCTAGGTTAAAGGTTTCAATCTGATAAGCTTTGCCTAACATCGCTACCATAGCAGGATTCTGCATCGTTAAGCCAAATTCAAAAATTTCTTTTTCACCTGTATAAATG
This sequence comes from Carnobacterium sp. AT7, assembly GCF_000171855.1. Lineage (NCBI taxonomy): Bacteria > Bacillati > Bacillota > Bacilli > Lactobacillales > Carnobacteriaceae > Carnobacterium > Carnobacterium sp. AT7. The sequence continues at coordinate 22,388 of NZ_ABHH01000003.1, forward strand.
GTTGTATAAGCCGATACAGTCGCTAAAGATACACCAATCAAACCGAATAACCATAAACTAATTTTCAACCTATTCTGTTTAAAAATCAGCCAGATTATCCTGTTGGTTCCTTTGAATAACTGAGCAACCATCATTAGACACCTCCTTTAACACTACTTTGTTGCTCACTATCTTCTTTGTAGTGTCGGATAAACAAATCTTCTAACGTTGGCGGAGCACTATCAATTTTTAAAACACCGAATTGACTAATGTAATGGATCACTCTTTCCATTTCTTCACTGTCTACTTGAAATTCCCATCCACCATTTTTATAAACAGCGTCATGGACTCCTTTTAACTCAGAAAATCCAACCATTGCCTTTCGTGTTTCAACGATTAACTTTGTGCGTGTCAAATGAATCATCTGGGATAACGTTCCTGTTTCAATTATTTCCCCTTCGCGAATAATGGCTACACGATCACATAATTTTTCAACTTCAGAAAGAATATGGCTTGATAGTAAGACCGTTTTACCTTGTTGTTTCACTTCCAAAATACACTCCTGGAAAATTCGTTCCATTAAAGGATCTAATCCAGCAGTGGGTTCATCAAGGATATACAGATCTGCTTCAGAAGCAAAAGCTGCGATCAAGGCTATTTTTTGTCGATTCCCTTTTGAGTAGGTGCGGCATTTTTTTGACGGATCTAGCTTAAAACGTTGAATCAATTCATCGCGTCTATTTTCATTGCCCTTACCGCGCATGGTTAAAAACAAATCAATAACTTCTCCACCAGTTAGATTAGGCCATAAATTAGCATCTCCTGAAACATAGGCAACTCTTTTATGGATTGCTACAGCGTCCTTCCAAGCATCTTTGCCAAAAATTGTCACTTGTCCTTCACTTGGTTTTAACATCCCTAGTAAAACGCGGATAGTAGTGGATTTCCCGGCTCCATTCGGACCAATAAACCCATATATCTCGCCTTCATTTACGGATAGATCGACCTTTTTTAAAGCAGTAAATTTTCCAAATCGTTTAGTTAATCCTTTTACTTCTACTAAACTCATTTTTACTCCTCCTAATAAAAACAATTTTCCAACCGGCGTACTGATTAATTTGCTGCTAGTCTATTTTAAAAATTCAGCGTCAATGACCGCTTCGGTCGTCCGCTGCAAAGACTCTTTAGAAAGTTGGTTTTCTTGAGAACGATTAAGCGCATGCTGACTGCCAAGTTCCTTGGTATACTCATCCAGCTGATAGATTCTAAACTTATTTCTTGAATCTTCGGTATCGTTCTTATTGCCTGTGTACTGCATAACTGTCGCATCCCATTTGACATTTTCAATAGTTTTTTCTTCTTCTGTCAGAACAAAATCAAATGAAATCATTCCGCCTAACATATTGTTTTCAGTTCCCGTGGACATTGCAGAGAGAAAGTTCCCCAATGAGTAAACGACCAATGTTTGATTGCCATTTTTCCCTTCTACCCACTCGACCGGTTGAATCACGTGCGGATGAGTCCCAATCACTGCATCTACTTCTAGATCCGCAAACAATTGAGCATATTTCTTTTGAAACTCATTCGGTTCAAGCATATGTTCGTCGCCCCAATGAGCAGATACAATCACAAAATCACTGACTTTCTTTGCCCGTTCAATATCTTGAGTGATCAACGCTTCATCAAAATAATTCAACCGGTAAGAAACATCCGGCTCAATGCCATTGGTACCGTATGTATAGGCTAGAAATGAAAAGGTTACACCGTCACGTTCAATGACCGGAATTGCATCACGCTCTTCTTGAGAATCAAAGACCCCTGTAAATACCATATCTTCTTGTTTATCCCATATGTCTAAAGTGTTGACTACACCTTGTCTGCCTTTGTCCAGTGAATGATTAGATGCGCCATTCACTAAATCGAACCCTAATTCATTTAAATCAGCTGACATATCGCTAGGTGTATTAAATGCTGGATAGCCGGAAAATCCAAAATCATCTCCACCAATCAATGTTTCTTGATTAATAAACGCTAAATCAGCCGTTTCAATCTCCTCTGCTACGTTTTCAAACATGGGTTTAAAATCAAATGTGCCATCTTCTAACTGTGCTTCTTCAAAAATCACATTATGAATCAGGTTATCTCCTACTCCCATAAATGAGACTCTTTTTTCTTCACTAGTTTGTTCAACAGATGATTCACTTGATGAAGTGATTTCTGATGAGTGATTTTCACCAACTTTATTTATGCATCCACTTAAGAGTAATGCGGCTACAAAACACCCTATTTTTTTCATTTTGTTTCTCCCTCGTATTTTCCATTTAGTTCGTTTCTCATTCAAAATAATGGTAAGCGTTTTATATTGGAATGTAAAGCTTTATAAGCCTTTCTTCATCTTTCTTCACGGCAGCAAATTTATCTTAAAGTCAGACTAAAGACGGTCGCTGAATTTTTTTCAACATGTTACACTATTGATTAGTTTATTTATGGAATACAGAGAAAGAGGCGACAGCATCAAATGGAAAAATTAAGAATTCAATTTCAACGATTTATGGTGGGCAGATATGGCGTAGATAAATTTTCAACCTACTTGCTTTACGGAGGATTGGCTATTGTTTTATTCTTTAACTTGCTAAATTGGTCGATTGGTGGCTTACTTGGATGGGCAGCGATCATTTTAGGCTACTATCGAACTTTTTCCCGCAATCGGACAAAACGGTATCAAGAAAATCAGAAATTCCTAACTTTTAAACGCCGTATCGATAACCAATGGAAGAAACAACGCAAAAAATTTCAAGAGCGAAAAGTATATAAATATTATGCTTGTCCCAACTGTCATAAAAAATTACGTGTGCCCCGAAATAAAGGCAAAATCACTATTACATGCCCGCACTGTCGCGAAAAATTCATTAAGAAAACTTAAATTGCTAGGTATTCATCAAGCAATCATTTAAAACCAAAACCTTGCTACAAGTTACTTAAGAAATCCAGTAACTTGTAGCAGGTTTTTTTAATTCATTATTAACGCTTAAAATACAGTATTTCGACTGTTTTATTCATATTTTTGTGAATTTCCGACTTATATTGCACATTTTTTGTATAGATGTGTTATTATATTAAAATACGATTAGTTAAATTAAATTAAGGAGTGTTTATAGTGAGGAAAACATATAAATTAGCAGCATCTTTGAGTACAGTATTCTTATTAAGCGCATGTAGTAGCAATGGTGATACTTCTAGTACTTCTAGTAGTAGTTCAACAAATGACGGCTCAGGGGACCAAGTCGTTCATTATACTGCACCCACAGAATTATCAACGATGGATACAGCTTTAATTACCGATATCAATAGTTCCAATTATTTAGGACATGTCATCGAAGGGTTATTGCGCATCGATGAAGAAGGAAACCCAGTACCTGCTATTGCAGCTGATGAGGGAGTCATCTCGGAAGATGGTCTTACGTATACTTATAAACTTCGCGAAGATGCGGTATGGTCTAATGGCGATCCTGTTACAGCCAATGATTTCGTATATGCTATGCAAAAATTAGTTGATCCTGATACTGGTGCTTCTTATAGTTACTTAGCTGAAACGATTAAAAATGCTCCCGAAATTATGGCTGGTGAAACAGAGGTTAGTGAATTGGGCGTTACGGCAAATGGAGATCATGAAATTACGTTTACCCTAACCCAGCCCACTCCTTACTTTAAATTTTTATTAGCTTTCACAGCTTTCTTCCCACAAAACCAAGCATTTGTTGAAGAACAAGGTGATGAGTATGGAACATCTAGTGATGCGCTACTTGCAAACGGACCATTTACATTGGAAAATTGGGATGGAACTGGATTAACTTGGGACTTAGAAAAAAATGACGATTATTATGCAGCAGATGAAGTGTCTTTAGACGCCGTTAATGTTCAAGTTGTAAAAGAACCAAGTACTGCAGTTAATTTATTTGAAGGCGGTCAAACGGATAACGCTCATCTAACAGGAGAAATCGTTAAACAATACGCTGATAATGAAAATGTTGTCGTTCAAAAGAAAGCAAGAACCTCTTATTTGGAATTCAACTGGGATAATGATTACTTACAAAACGAGAAATTAAGAGAAGCTTTAGGTTTAGTAATTAATACAGATGATTTAGTCAACACTGTCTTAGGCGACGGTTCGACTGAAATTGGCGGCTTTTTACCAGCTGATTTTGTTACTAACCCCACTACTGGAGATGACTTCACTGAAGAAACAGAATCTTTCCTTTCTTACGACGTAAAACGTGCACAAGAATTATGGGAAGAAGCAAAAACTGAATTAGGCGTAGAGAGTATCGCCCTTTCTTTCGTTGGAGACGATGATGAGAAAAGCAAGCAACTCAGTCAATACATCCAAGGGCAAATTCAAAATAACTTACCAGGCATTTCCATCGAACTACGTAATGTTCCTAAAAAGAATCGTCTTGCACTAGCAGATTCTCGTGACTTTGATGTTCTGTTGACTGGTTGGGGAGCTGATTTCGCTGATGCAATCAACTTTATGGACTTATTATACAGTGACTCACCGTACAACGAAGGTGGCTATGCAAATGCCGAATATGATGCTCTTATCGATCAAGCTAAAACAACGAATGCAAATGATGATGAAAAACGTTGGGCCGATCTTCAAGAAGCTCATACAATCTTGACGGACGATTTTGCTTTCATTCCATTGTACCAAGAAGCCGAAACACAGCTTCGCAATCCAGCTGTTGAAGGAATCATCCTCAACTCTGTTGGTGTCGAATTTGACTTAAGTCGCGCAAGTGTTAAAAATTAATTAACTCGAATGAAAAGGTCGAAGAAAACTCCCTTATTGGGAACTTTTCTTCGACCTTTTTAGCGCTCTGATTTAGAAAGTTGTTTCGTCAAGTAATAGGTGTTTAGTTTGGATATGAAACTAGTCAGTTCATTTCCGGTTAGAACTGGCTGAAATAATTCTGGTTTAAACATATAGACAATTTATGTCAACTCAAATGAAAAACGATTTTGAGTTAGTTGCACAATAAAAAAGGATTGATAGGTTAGTCTTGAATCCTTTTTTTATTATGCTATACTGAAATCTTCAAGTTTTATAAAAGGATCATAGATGAAATGGGAGGGATTTCTATGGATGAAACCACGTTTAGTGAATTAGTTGAACGCTCTAAAAAAATACGAGCACGTTACCATGAGTTGGAGATAAAGCACCATGAAGATATTTGGACAGTTGAAGAAGATGCATTAGCATTTCTGACCGATGCTGGTTTAGTTGGGCGTTTAACTATGGCACAACAAGAACGTTGGCCTAGTAGCTCAACAAACGAAACCGATTTAGAACTAAAAATTGGTGAAACCATGTGGTGGTTGATTGTTCTAGCTGAAAGAATGAACATTAATAGCACTGAAGCTTTAGAAAATTTTTTATCCACTACTGAAAAAAGATTAGAAAAATAATACACTAATGAACGATTTATTAGTCACAAAAAAATACCCGCTCCCTTTTTAATACTAAAGGAACGAGTATTTTTTCTTACATTTCTCTTGCTAATTTTTCGCCATTCAATACTACATCATAAGTGATTTCAGCTTTTAATGAATTAGAAACGGTGCAATATTTTTCTTCACTTAAACGAACGGCACGCCAAATTTTGCTGCTATCTACTGTTCCGTCTACTACAAAAGTTATGTTCATAGCCGTAAAGTCTTTAGGCGCTTCTTCTCGGCGGGTTCCGTCAGTGATAATTTCAAGTTTTTCAATTTTTTCTAGATGAGGTTTTAAAATCATCGTTGCATCAATTCCGATGCATCCAGCTAATGATGCTAAAAGCATTTCAGTCGGAGTAGCACCTTCCCCTTGTCCGCCATAAGCTGGTGTAGCATCCATCTTAAGTTCATAACCTGAATCACCTTTAGCGGTAAACTTACGACCTTTATTCCATGTTGTTGTTACAATCATCGTTTTACCCCTTCTCTATGTTCTAATTCTTCCATTTTTAAAAATCGTCTAGCACGTTCCGTTTTTGGTTGTGTAAAAAAGGCTTCGGGCTCATTTTGTTCAACGATAACGCCGTCTGCCATAAAAATCACACGATCTGCCACTTCACGTGCAAATTGCATTTCATGTGTCACGATAACCATTGTTCGACCTTCTTTAGCTAATTCTTTGATGACTGTCAAAACTTCATCGACTAATTCAGGATCCAATGAAGATGTTGGCTCATCGAATAACATTACGGTTGGATCCATAGCTAACGCACGTGAAATGGCTACACGCTGTTGTTGTCCACCCGATAATCTAGAAGGAAATTCATCTTTTTTATCTGATAATCCTACTTGTTCCAACATTTTTTCGCCAAGTTGGTTTGCTTTAGTTTTATCCATTTTCTTAACAGTAATCAACGCTTCCGTTACATTTCCCAATGCCGTTTTATGGGGATACAAGTTAAATTGTTGAAAAACCATTCCTGTATGCAAACGTGCTTCACGAACTTTTTTGGTGCGCTCTTTTTTAGACTGCTCAGCGTTCATAACAACGCCGTTTACTTCAATGCTTCCAGCTGTTAGTTCTTCAAGACCATTCATGCAACGCAGCAAGGTGCTTTTTCCAGATCCACTAGGTCCCAAAATAACCACAACTTCACCTGAACTAATTTGCAAATCAATCGACCTTAAGACTTCTAATGCTCCAAACGATTTTACTAATCCATTTATTTTAATCATGTTAATCCCTCAACTATTCATAGATTGACATACGTGCTTCCAACTTGTTCAGTAGGAAAGAAAAAACCGTGCTCATGATCCAATAAATGACCGCGATTCCCAAGTAAAACGGCATGTAACTATAATATTGAGCAATCAGCAATTGAGCTGAACGCAATAATTCCGTTACACTGATGACCGATACTAAGGACGTTTCTTTCAACATACCAATAAAGGTATTCCCTACTGGCGGAATAGCAATGCGAATGGCTTGCGGAAGAATGATTCGACGCATCGCTTGCCAAGGTGTCATCCCTGTTGCATAAGCAGCTTCCATTTGACCTTTTGGAATCGACTGTAAAGCTCCACGAATCGATTCAGATAAATACGCTCCATTATTAACACTCAATGCAATAAAAGCAGCTGGCAAAGGATCTAAACTAATTCCAAAATCAACTAAACCATAATAAATAATGATGATTTGAACCAATGTCGGTGTGCCTCGGATAATTGATACATACCCTCGTGCAACAGCTTGGATCGCTTTATTGCCTTTCAAACGGGCTATTGCGACGATGATCCCGATAAGAGAACCGAAAAACATCGAAACCAACGTGATCAATAACGTATAATACGCTCCTTGCAACAAGAACGGGATATTCTGTATTAAAACTTCCATAAAAGAAGTACCTCTCTTCTACTTATTCTTGCTTCATGTTTAGTCTTTTGGTGGTGCTTCGCCGAACCATTTCATAAAGATTTCATCATACGTACCATCTGCTTTAATATCAGCTAAAATAGTATTTACTTCTTCAATAAATGCTTCATTGCCTAATTGAACAGCAATTCCTGCTTGGTCTGATTTGATTGGTTCACCAACTGCTTTAATCTTCAACCCATTTGCTTCAATGATTGGTTTTAAAGCATACATGTTGTTGATAGTAGCATCGATTCGACCAGAATCCAAGTCTTTCAAAGAAGTGATCACATCATCATACGTACGAATGTTAAATTCGCCGACTTCAGGCATCAATTCGTTACGCAAGTATGTTTCATCATTTGTTCCTAGACCTACTCCAATGTCTTTACCCACAAAATCCTCAACAGAAGTAATCTCTGTATTGTCGTCTTTAACAATAACTTTTACTTGATTGGTGATATATGGATCTGAGAATAACATTTCTTTTTTACGGTCATCCGTGATCGTCATTTGACTAGCAACCATATCAAATTTACCCGTTTGCAATCCAGCGATCATTCCTGAAAATTCTTGAGAGACAAATTCAATGTCCACATCTAATCCTTTGGCAATTTCTTTAGCAATATCTGCATCAAAACCATCCATATCTTTATCTTCATTGATAAAGTTGTACGGTTGATACGTTCCCATTACGCCGACTTTTAATACCCCAGCGTCTTGAACTGACTTCAATAAATCTCCATCAGCAGTTGAAGTTGCATCCTCTTTTGTTGATGTTCCACATGCACTAACAAATAACGCTACTACCGCAATTCCAGCCAGCATCCATTTCTTCTTTTTCACTATTTATCTCATCCTTTTCTGTTGACGTTCTTAATTTTTAATTTTATCACTTTACAAAAAGTAAGTAAAGAGATTAGTTTATCATTTAAAAAAGTCTACATTAGCTTTATATTAACTATACAACTTGTATTTAGTTTATAACAATAGAGACTGCAAAAGCTAAAAGATGATTCTTTAATCTATCTTTTTTGGCTTAGTTGCCTTAAACACCATAAAATCAGCACATCTTAAATCTTCTTCGAATGACGGATATTTTTCCAACATTGTTTCTGATGGCTTCGGTTCGACTATACTTTCTATAGTAAAACCAGTTTTTATTAACTTGTCAACATAACTGGTTAATGTCCTGTGGAAAAACATTACTTTATCTTTATCCCCTAATCGTTGTTCATGAGCACCTTCATAAAAATAACGATCCACGTTCCAATGCAATTTTTCTCCACTATCATTTTTCTCCCAACCACTTCCAGGAGTAACAAAACAAGGATGCAAAATAGAAAAGATAAAACTGCCTCCTTCTACTAATAAACGAAACATCTCTTGAAAGGCTTTTTCGTAGTTTGGCAAGTCTTGCATAACCATGTTAGATACTATCAAATCAAAATTAGTGTCTTTGAGCGTATTCAAATCCTCACAGTTGCCTTTTATATACTTAATCTGTAAGTCATTTGGTGTTCTCTCTTGTGCAATTTCAATCATCCTCAAAGAGTAATCAACCGCTGTCACATTCGATCCACCTTTGGACAACAATCGGCTTAAATAGCCTTCACCACATCCGGCATCCAAAACTTGTTTATTTTTAAATTCTCCCATAAGAGAAAATATAGTTGGATTTAAAAACACTTCTTTATGAATATCCCCTTGTTCGTTATGAGTTTTTGAATACGTATCGGCAAACGCATCCCATCTTCTAATGGCTTCTTCAGCATTAACAGTTTGGTCCATTTATGATTCCCTCCTAATTGGAACGACTTGAGTTCCGGCTATTAAATCACCTAAATGACGTTTATCTTTTCTAAAAAATCCCATAACCAATAAGATAACAGCTAACAGAATTCCGGCATTTGTAAAAACAATCGAGCTCCAAGTTGTAAATTCAGAATAAATACCATCGATGACCCCAATATGAGCAAGCTGCCACGGTAAAAATTTAATGCTATTTCTAACCAAACTTCTAAAAAACGAAGGCGTTTTATACTGTACTTTTAAACCCACTCTTCTCTTACCATATGTCCCAAAGGGTTTTTTGTAATCAAGTAACGAGAAAATAAGCACTATCGGAACAACCGATTCAAACGTTGCTATCAGTTGAGATTGAATGATTGTAAATCCAGGTATTCCATCTAACACTAAAAAATAAAAGACTAAGTTAGCCAGAAGAAGAAACACAAGATAAAGCAAAATCACACCGTAATCAATTGCCAGTTCTTTGATTCTTACTTGCACTCGAATCGGATTATTCTCCCTCACTAGCTTCACCCTTTCAAACTAAAATTTGAACTTATGCGTCAATTATACTACATATTTTTACTTAACAGGTTTAAGTAAAAGTTCAACATGCGTTTAGGAAAAACAAAAATATACAAAAACTATTGTAGCAGCAATAACCCTATAGGAATTCCTAATTTTTTACTATACAATTGAAAGATACCAATCAATTTTTTCATACAGTGGGTGTTTAAAATAAATTTACTATTAAGGAGTCCAACTTATGAAGAGTGGTTTAGAACCAATCTATGATGAAAATACTAAAATTTTGATACTCGGCAGTGCTCCAAGTGAGAAGTCGTTAGAATTGCAACAATACTATGCCAATAAAGGCAATCAATTTTGGAAAATCATTTCTGAATCTTTAAATACTACTGATCCAATCGACTATGAAAAACGGTTGGAATTATTGTCACAAAACCAAATTGGCCTATGGGATATTTATAGTCATTTTGATAGAATTGGGAGTTTAGATAGTAACTTTAAACAAACAAAATTAAATAATTTTGATGCATTATTTTCAACAGCATCTATCAAACTTATCATTGCAAATGGAGACAAATCTTATCAAGAAGTTTTAAAATCAACTATTTTTGAGCACTATACTGTCATAAAATGTTTATCCACCAGTGGTGCAAATAATGGCAAAGCACAAGAACGAAAAATGGAATGGAATGAGGCTCTCCAACTTCCCTTTCTTAGAGAGTAATTCATTCAAATCTTACAGTAGCCATGGAGTACCCTCTAGTATTCAAAGTGAAAGGGTATACGTGGGATTTGATTAAAATATAATGAACTAAATTTATCCTAACAAAAAGACAAAATATCTTTATACGATATTTTGTCTTTTTCATATCTAAATCTAATTAATATATATTACATTATAAAGGAACTCTCTCTATCGAGCTCCTCCGCCGCCTCCACCACCGGCACCTCCACCTCCACCAAAGGAAGTTGAACCACCCGTTCCAGATACTGCTGATGAAGCACTTGAATGGAATCCACCATTTGCTAATCCACTAGACCAGTTATTTCTAAACCCTGTCACACCATTCCAATACCAGTAATGATAGATAAATTGATTGTCGTCATAGCTATTATCCGGATTCGGAATCATTTCCTTGAACTCTTTAGTTATTTCTTCACTTCTATAGTATAAAGTATTCCAAAATAGAAATTCTTCAAAAGAGAATGGGTTAGTACCATCTGAAAAACCTTCCAAGTCAATTTCTTCTAAATAATTATCAAATTGAACCAAGCGATCAAATAATCTATCCCCTTCAGGGCTGGCAACAGCTACTTCATGTTTTGCACCCCATACGTCAACTTTTCCAAAAGAAATAAGACCTTCTCTTTCTAAATACTCTTTTGAATAATCAATCAAATGATCTGCAAATTTCCCTACTTCTTTAGCATGTTTTCTAGCCCATTGCTTCATTTCGTCATCTTTAATAATCTCATTACTGTCAGAAGCATCCATTAGCATGGTCCACAAACCACTTTCATAGGTTTCCTCGTGATTAGTCTCAAGGTTATCCACAAATTCTTTAAAAGACTGTGGATAACGTAAACGTTCTTCCTCAAAATGGAGTATTTCAATTTCCGTATCAAATCCATCACTAAATAATGATTTTTTCTCAGCTGTATGGATAATGATTCGTTCCTCATAAGACCATTTCAGCAAATACGCTGAGAAGTAATCTTCGAAATACCCTTTATGGATGTCTTGCAATAAATAGGCAATGCCGGCAAAATCTTCTCCAGTAAATGGAATCTCTTCTAATACAACATCTTTATGCTCTTTGATTCTTTGTGCTCCTGTGCGCATTTGCCCTGCTTCTTTTCTGGCCTTTTTTAATTTCTTTGTATAATTGATAATAAAAGCTGTGATTCCTCCACCAGCAACTGCAACAAGAGAGATGATAACGATAGGAATCGTATTAGAAATAGCCTCGTCATTATACGCTGAGCCATTCATAGCCATTTCGCGTTGTTCCTCCGCCGTCATACCTGCACTAGCTTGTGTAGCGAACATACCTTGCGGAAACTGCAGCAAGACCGTTACATCTTTGCTATCATCAACTTCTTCATCTGCTTTCCAGACAATTGTATGTCCTTCTAATTCGATATCTCCTTCAAAACCAAATCCCCAGAAACGAACATTCTCTTTAGTAAAGGGTTCAAATCCAGTAATTTCAACTGTTAAATTCTCTGCTGGAATGTCAGAAAATGTATCAAAATTCCATAGTAAACCTTGTCCATCTTCCAATTCACGAACTAAGTTTGATAAAGTATACGTTACTTCATAGTCATTTTCTCCATACTCACCAATACCCCATATGAGTTCTAATCCATCATCTGTCTCAACAGTACCATAATGTCCAGCCTTCTCTTTTAATGAAGCATCTAGATTCCATGGTTCCATCAATTGATAACCAGCTACTGAAAAATCAATCAGTTTAGAATCTTGCAAGCCCTCCAATGCAATGTATAACTCAGTGCCATCATCCATAGTCATTTTTCGATGTTCTGTAACAACTCCAGAACCGTCTTCTTGTAAGTCAATTTGAATTTTCATATCTGATAATTTATTTTCCGCAAAAACAGTTTCACCAAATGCCATACTAAACAGAAAAGCTATGCCTATACCAACTAACCCTTTGATCCTTTTATTCATCTAACTGTCCCCACTTTCTGTTTTATGTAACTCATTTCTTTTAGATAACTTATTTTTGTTTAATTCTTCTATCTATTTCTAGTATACACAATATCACTATACTCTAGGAAACGTTTTCCTATATAGCTGCTATAAATGTTCTTTTGCTTAACTAAGTACTCCTTTAAAAAATTGGAAGTGAAAAAGAGAGCTTTAGTATTAGTCTCTAAAAATCAGTGTGAAAACTAATTTTAGAGGCAACTAAAGCTCTCATCTATTATCTAAATGTCTATTAAAAATTATTAGCGTGGTTTTTAGTCACAAACCCATTTGCCGTCAATCATGTTGCAAGCGGCCGCATTTGATCCCATTAATGTTAGTCCTTTTAATTGAAATCCTTCTTCTTTAGCGATTTTTTCAATCGTTTGTTCGATAACTTCTTGTGGCTGTGCTCCACTGATTAAGTATTTTTGGTTCACTACCAGTGCAGGAGCTCCTTGAATACCATAATCTTGTACGCGTTGTAAGTCTTCCAAAACGGCTTGTTCCGTTTCTGGGTTCTCGAATTGCACTTTCCAATCATCAAAATCAATTGAAGTTTTCTTTACTACATCTTCAATCACTGTCAAATCTGAGATATCTCTGTTTTCTACAAACAAAGCTTGTTGCAAACCATCGAAAACAGCCCAATACGTGTCTTGATCCGCAATCATTCCAGCAGCTTTCGCAGCTTTCAATCCATTTTTAGATGTTGGAAATAAGAAATCCTGTTCTTTCATTCCTTCTATATTAAAACGGTGTTCGTCATCATTTTGATTAGCATTTTCCCAATGATGAATTACTTCAGGTTTTACTGCTTCATGCGAACCAAATTGCTGAATAAACTGTTCTTTCTCCCATCCTAAAGCAAATGAACGATGGATGATTTCTAATTTTGGATACTTTTCAGCCACTTTTCTCATGCGATAAGACATCGGAAAACAAAAACTACAGATCACATCGTGGAAAAATTCTACTTGCATGTTATCACTCCTACTAGTTGACTTCTACTTACTTATTGTAACTTGAATAGATTGCATTATCAACTTTGTCCCCTCATTTGATATTCTCGTTACATTCGCTTATTTTGATGTGTGATCATTGATTGAATAAACCAGATTACACTTTTACTCTCCCAATTAGGTTGATTATTTTATTTTTTTGGGGACTGTTAACATAATAGCATTGCCTCATTTTTAAAGTTCTATAGATACCATCCGCCATATTTTATGCCATTCTTTATTTTTCATACGTTCAACATATATTGGATAAAAATCACTCGGCTTTTGGTAAAAAGGTGTAGGCTTCACTTTCATTTCAAACAGATCTTGTATTCCATAGGGTGCCATGATTTCAAATTCATTATTAGAAATCCTTATTGCTAGTGCAGTTGGTATTTCTGGAAAGTGAGCAACTCCATCATACGTTGAAGTAAAAGGATCAAAGCCACTTTTTAAATGCATACGGGCTTGGTTTTTCACGGACCAAGGCTGATTTGGAAGTAAAATCCCTAACTCTTTTTCCAATTGTTTTTCTATTTCCCAGGAAATATTTGAAGGGTCGTAATAAATAACATCAATATCATTTATAGGTGTCGCAATATGATGAAACTTATCCCAAACTTTATTTCGAATAAGACCTGCACATACCCAAGCATCTTTTATCTCTAATTTCTCTACAGTTTTCAAAATTGATACTATGTAAGTGTCTTGTTTAATCATTTCTGTCAACTGTTTTTCGAAGTTAGCCATTTTGACCTCCTTAAATATGGCTATTTCTTTCGTATGATTTTATATGTAGCATTTTCATGACTAAGAACACCGTATCTTTTAATCAAAAATCACGAAGAATTTTGATTTATAAAAATGTGATTTTAAGATAGCTTCCTTCTCATTATTGTAAAAGACAAAATATTCAGGTCAATCAGTTAAAGAATCATCTTTCCTATGAAACAGTTGATACTTTACTTTTTAACTATATTGCTTTATATCCTTTTTAACTATATTGCTTTATATCCTTTTTAACTATATTGCTTTATATCCTTTTTATCAGTAATTTTAAATAAAGGGTATATCCTTACTCTTACTATAGGCTCATTCAAAAAAAAAACACGAAACTATTCAACTTCGTGTTTTAAAAACCTCTACAAATTAATGAAATTTCCCAGAAACAAGTTCTCCATTAAACATAACAACTCTTTCTGGACAAACTCGTGCAATTAGGTGTGCAGAACTTTCTGCTTTTGCAAATAATATCTGCGCTTGGTCTCCAATTTTTGGCCATCGTTGATTGCCTTTTGAATCTAAAGGAGTTAATCCATTCGAAACCAAAGAATATGCTTGAGCTAATGACCTTTCATCTTTCATCGAAAACACTTCTGCGGCCCGGCTAGCTCGTTCAATTAAATCCCCAGAACCAAATGGGCTCCAATGGTCATTGATATTATCATTTACCACTCGTACTTTTACTCCCTCTTCTTGAAGTAATAGAACTGGTAGAACAGTTGTATCAATCGGAATAGTTGTGTTAATTCCAATACCCGCTTCAGCTAATTTTTTTGCAATCGTTTGAATCATTTCTTCATCTCCATCAGCCAAAGCAAGTGCATGGCTAATTTGAACTTTTCCTTCTAATTGGTATTTTTTTGTGTAGTCAATTATTCGATTAATTTCAAATAATCCTAATGTTCCTCGATCATGCAGATGGTAGTCAATTCCTCTATTGTATTGACGAGCTAATGTAAAAGTTGTAAGGAGCGATTTTTCTATATCTCCATCAATCGTTGCTGGATCCAATCCCCCTAAAATAAACGTATCATCACTAGCCAAAGCCCTACTTAATAAGCCTTGTTCTTCAGTTATCAACGTGCCATGTTGTGGAAAAACAACAATTTCGTAATCTAAACGATGTTTATTTTTTTCTAACACTTGTTTTACACACAGTAAATTATCTAATTCTATGACCGAATCAACATTTGTTTGAACTCTTAAAAAGGTAGCTCCTTTGCTACAAATTAAATCAATCAATGCTTGTGCTTTTTGGGGTGTTTCAGAAAGAAAATCTCTTAAAAATTCTTTCTCTTCTTGAATCCGTTCTGCTACTCCTGAAGCAGGGATAACCGCTTGCCATTTTCCGCCAAAATGACCCTTGTCTAAATGGACATGATTATCTTGCAGAGCAGGTAAAGCTAAGTAACCTTTTGCATCAATTGTCTTTAGACTAGTTTCTGGAGCTTTCTCAGTAATCGTCTTGATTTTGCCATTCTCAACTTCTAAAGCAAACTCAGCTGTAGTCGTTACAAATTTATTCGATCTGACTTCCTCGTAACCTGTCTCTAAATAAACATTTTTTATCCAAACCATATCAATTATCTCCTTCTTTGAATTATGTCACTCTAGTTCATTATTCACTACTTATTAACTGTTTCAATTCTACTTCTTCCTACCCTATAAAGACATCTTCTTGAGGATAGCGCAACAAAGAATTTTCTTTTTTAGCAATCAATATAGAAGCAACCGTAACGGGACCGAGACGTCCGACAAACATGACAAACATAATAACAAATTTACCTATTGTCGTTAGTTCCGATGTTAACCCAGCTGAAAGTCCAACGGTTCCGAATGCTGAAACAACTTCAAAAATAATAGCAATAAATGATCCGTTTTCAGTTATCGTTAAAATAAAGATAGCCACAAAAACTAATAAAAAGCTTAACATGGTTAGAGTAAAAGCTCTCAAAATAGCATTGCTTTTTATTCTTCGCCCAAACAAAGACACTTCTTCTCCACCTTTTAAGATGGTAATTGTTGTTAAAAGTAAAATAATAAATGTGCTTAGCTTGATTCCACTACCAGTTGAAGCACTTCCTGCCCCAACAAACATTAATAGCACAGTTAACAATGTGGTGGGTACTGTCAGCGCAGTTATATCAATAGAATTAAAACCAGCTGTTCTAGGAGTCAGACCTTGAAAATAAGCACTCCATACTTTATCCCCAAATGATAAATTTCCTAACGTTTGAGGATTGGAATATTCTAAAAGAAAAATTGAAATTATTGCAATCACATTTATAACTATTGTACCCATAATCATAACTTTCGAGTGAAGAGTCAAGGTCTTAAATTTCTTCTTATTCCACACATCTAAAAGAACTGTAAATCCTATTCCCCCTAAAATAAACATACTGGTAATGGCCAAGTTAACTAATGGATCTCCTACATAATTAGTTAGATTATCCGGCCATAGAGAAAATCCAGCATTATTAAATGCTGCGATAGTATGGAATAAGCTATAAAAGGTACCCTTAGAAAATCCAAATTCTGGAATCCATTTGATAGACAAAATGATAAAACCAACTAGTTCAATACTAAAAGAGAAGACTAACAAGTACCGAACCAATCGAATAATTCCTCCTGAAGAGTCTTGGTTTAATGATGCTTTAATAAGATTTCTTTGTTGCATGCCAATTTTCCGTTTGAATATGAAAAAAATAAAAACTGCAGACGTCATTAGACCTAAGCCACCAAGTTGCATAAGGAACATAATAACTGTTTGTCCAAATAACGTAAAAGCTGTACCAGTATCAACTACAATTAAACCTGTAACAGTAACTGCAGAAGTTGCAGTAAATAAAGTGTCTAACCATGAAATTGTTTGTGTAGTCGCAATAGGTAATTTTAATAACATTGTACCCATTAAAATAAGAATAAAAAAACTTGTTACAACTGTCATTGATGGATTTAAACGACTAGTAGATTGTTTTAAATATCCTTTTAGAGTAATCTTATTCATCAATCTACAATCCTTTCTCTTCCAAACGTTTTATATCATTATTTTTTCCTATAACGACGATCATATCTCCTTCGTATAATTTATCTTCTGCTGAAGGTGATATATTTACCTTATCTCCATTTTTTATAGCTAAAATAGTACAGCCATATTTTGCTCTGATATTTAACTCATTAAGCGTTTTATTAGCTAGTCTTTTAGAAATGTCTAGTTCTGATATGCTATACTCTTCAGAAAGTTCTATATACTCTTGAAGCTTTCCAGATTGTATTTGATTAGCAACTCTAATTCCCATATCGTATTCTGGTTGGATGACTCTATCTGCTCCAATCTTAGCAAGAACTTTCTTATGATTAGCATTTTGAGCCTTTACCCATACATTTTCTACACCCATTTCTTTTAATAATAGGGTACACATAATACTTGCCTGCATATTATCTCCTATCGCAACCACAGCATAATCAAAGTTTCCAACACCCAGCAACTTCAAAACTTCTTCACGGGAGGCATCTGCTATAACTGCTTTTGTACTATCGTTTAAAACCGCATTAACTTTTTCTTCCTTTATATCAATCGCTAAAACTTGATGACCCAAACGATACAACTCTTTACAGACACTTCCTCCAAATCTGCCTAATCCAATAACTACAAATTCTTTTTTCATAATTCAACTCCTGCCTACTCTCCCTAGATCATAGGGATCAATAGTTTTTTTTATGATAGTTGAAAATTTTATAACATTGTACAATGAGAAATATAGTAATCCATTATGTATGTTTGTAAATTTCATTATACTAATATATGCGACTGTAGTATTGTTCTTTATACATCATAATAGTGTCCACTTTATTATAATTCAAGCGATTTCTATCCGTTCATTATTTACTAAGGTTAATTTTTTCTTTATATTTACTTACAGGCTGTGGTCCTATTTTATTTTATTGTATACTATTCTATAGATGAATAATTTATTAGTATTGTTCTTTTAACCGTTTACTACCATTATTTGGTCATCTATTACTTATTACCACAAAAATTAAACGATACAACTGGAGATGAAATTGACTTGAAGAAAAAAAATTACATATTGAGAGCTTTTCTTTTTAACCCTGTAACCGTAGCGATTTACGGGATAGGGGCTTATTACGTATGTTCACTTGCTCAATACGGCGGAGTTGCTCAGAAAGCTCCCATTATTTTGACTATTTTTATTAGTTTGATTGTCTGGATGGGTTGGGGTCTTTATTGGTACATCTGGAAAGTTGATAAAAAACAAACACCTTCACCACATACCATAAAACGCAGCAAATTTCTCTTTCTACTTAGTATCAATTTTTCCCTTTTGATCACTGTTGCATCAGGAATCAGCCTTTACCATAGCGGTACTAATTATCAAGGGAAATTAGCTTATGTCATTCAAGATTATTTAACTTCTAGTGATGTCACATTTGATCACAATAATGTCTATCAAGATGGTTTAAATGGCTTATTAGAAGATCTTGAAACGAAGTATGATTTGCCAGAAGAATTGTATGTCAGTAATCAAGTTGAATTGACCTTTAATAAAAAGGGTGACATTACTACTTTATACAGCTTTTTGTACGGTTTAAACGATGATGGTGAGACGGAAAGTTTTTTAATCGATTATGACCGTTCAAAAAGTGATATTCTCAGTGTGACTTTGAACGGAAACGTCAATCCAACCTTTGAGAAAACGATGAGACTTCAACCGCTGTTAGATGCAATGGAAAATCTTCCAATAAAAGAAACGGTCAAAGAATGGGATGAAGAAACCCTTGGCATCTATTATGCTGGTTCCCGCAGTTGGGGATACAATACTGAAGGCATTCTTTATTTTGATGAAAAGGGAGATACCTTTCCAATCGAAACAGCTTTCAATGAAATTATTGGCTATACTATTTCTGTTTATACCCCAAATAACAACACGATTACACCGGTACGTTTTGTTGACTATTCACCAACCGTATCTCCTGCACAAATTGGAGACGTTCCAACCGATCAAAACATGAATGACAATGAAACGTACTTTTTGACTGAAAATACTGGTTACCAATTATTCGTAGTAGATGCCGCGTTAGGTTCACGTTTCTATACCTTGAACAAAACCACAGATGGTGGAAATACTTGGGACGTTATTAATTCTGATCCATTTGTAGGACAATTAGGCGTTTCATCTGGAATAACATTTATGGATGAAAACCTTGGCTTCATTGGATTGTCCCGCAGTGGAGGCAGTTATGCAGATCTCTATCGAACAACAGATGGTGGTGTCACTTTTGAAGAAGTCGAACTGCCAATGATTGAAGTTCCTTTAACCGATACAGAGAAATATGCTCCTTTTGACTTTCCTGAAATGCCTTATAAAGAAAGCGACAGTCTGTTTATTCAAGTAAATCAAGGACAAGACGGCGATTATAACGGCGGCAGTAAAGCCTTGTATCAATCCAAAGACAATGGCGAAACTTGGGCGTTTGTTGGAGAAGTTTAATAATATTCACCTTATAAAAAAGATAACCTTCAGTTTGTTTTAAACAAACTGAAGGTTATCTTTTTTTTACTTGAGTAAAAAACCAACTTATTCAAGTTTTCCTATCTAAAGAATGTCTTGCAATTCTTGGATAGCATTTATCCTTATATCTGATTGTTGCAATTCTTCTTCTGACCCAAATCCATAATTACATCCTATGTTAACTAGATTGTGGTAGTGACTAATTTCAAAATCCTGTATGCGATCTCCGACAATAAGAAAATTTTCTTTATACTGTTTTTCAATTAATTCAAAAATCTTGTATTTGGCACTATACTCAAATGTTTCTGTGCAATACATCTCTTCAAAATACTGATTTAACTGAAAAGCTTGCCGATGTGCATTCATATATTTTTCACTACAATTACTTAAAAAGATAAGTTGGTATCCTTTATGTCTTAAGTAACCTAATGTTTCCAAAGCTCCAGTATAAAGAGTTGCTTCTTTTGCGAGAACTTTTTTCAGCAACGTTTCTCCTATGATTTTTGAAGCAGTAGCTTGGTGTTCAGCATCTAAATTAGGCATGAAATTTTCCCACATGTCTTTACTGCTATACCCTAACCATTTAGTGATTTCTTTATCTTTCCACTCTCTTGGGTCAGCTTTTTTATTCTCGATCAAATAGTTATAAGCCATTTTGAAAGCAGCAATATAGTTTGCCGTACTGTCATGCAGTGTCCCATCGTAATCAAAAATATTGGTTTGAATGTTCTTTAGTCTTGTTTTATCCATGATCCGACCTTACATGCCTTTCAATAGATTGGCCATTTCAATCGCTGAAACTGCAGATTCATAACCTTTGTTTCCAGCTTTCGTACCGGCACGTTCAATGGCTTGTTCAATGTTATCTGTCGTTAAGACCCCAAACATTACGGGTACACCTGTATTCATTGCAGCTGCAGCTACTCCTTTTGAAACTTCAGAACAGACATAATCGTAGTGCGAGGTAGACCCTTTAATGACTGCCCCTAAAGTAATAATAGCATCATACTTTCCTGAAGCTGCCATTTTTTGTGCAACTAATGGAATTTCATAAGCTCCTGGAACCCACGCAACTGTGATTTCTTCCTCTAGCATGCCATGTCTTCTTAAACCGTCAACAGCTCCACTTAATAATTTTGATCCTATAAATTCATTAAACCGTGCAATCACGATACCCACTTTTAAGTTTTTTGCAATTAATTGTCCTTCGAATACGTTCATTTTAATTCCTCCATGTATGATATTTTTTTGTAGTACGCTGTCCATTTTTAGTAGTTCAAATGATGATGCATTTTTTCTTGCTTGATCTTTAAATAGTCTTTATCTTCCGCAAAAGCTTCCATTTGAAGTGAAATTCTTTCTACAATATCCAAACCGTATTTATCCATACTCTCTACTTTCAGTGGATTATTAGTCATCAGGCGTAGATGAGAAACACCCAAGTCATCAAAAATTTGTTTGCATTCATAGTACTCTCGTAGATCAACTGGAAAACCAAGCAATAAGTTAGCTTCAATGGTATCGTGTCCTTGATCTTGCAACGCATAAGCTCTTATTTTATTGACTAAGCCAATTCCACGCCCCTCTTGACGCATGTAAACTAAAATCCCACGTCCTTCATCTGCAATTCGTTTCATTGCTGCATCCAATTGTTGACCACAATCACATTTTTTAGAACCAAATACATCACCTGTCAAACATTCCGAATGGATACGACAAAGTACCGGCTCTCCATCACTGACTTCACCCATAACCAAGGCGACATGGTGTTCACCAGTTACCGTATGTTCATAGGCATAGATGTCAAAATCTCCATATTTGGTAGGTAACAGTGCTTTAGATTCGCGGAAAATAACTTGTTCTTGGGTTTTTCGATACTCAATTAAATCGGCAATTGTACCGATTTTCAAATCATAATCATCAGCTAAAGCCAATAAATCGTCTCTTCTTGCCATCGATCCATCTTCATTCATGATTTCACAACACAGACCCACTGGTTGCAAACCTGCTAAACGCATCAAGTCAACCGTTGCTTCTGTATGTCCATTTCGAACCAATACACCCCCGTCAACAGCTTCTAACGGGAACATATGCCCTGGTCTTCTAAAGTCTTCCGCTTTTGCATCATCGCTCACCAATTTCATAGCGGTCAATGACCGTTCCCCAGCTGAAATACCCGTTGTCGTTTCCACATGATCCACTGAAATGGTAAAAGCTGTCCCATGATTATCTGTACTGTTTAGACTCATTTGTGGCAATGCGAACTTCTTTGTATAGCTTTTAGGCATAGGCATACAAATTAGACCTTTGGCATAACTAGCCATAAAGTTCACATTTTCTGTAGTAGCAAATTCAGCCGCACAAATAATGTCTCCTTCATTTTCTCTGTCTTCATCATCTACCAATAAAATGTTTTTCCCAGCTCTTAAATCAGCAAGTAACTCTTCAATTGTATTAAACATATGTCTCTCCATTCTGTTCTAAAAGAACCCGTTATCTTTCAAAAATTCTGTCGTTACTTGACTCTCTTGAACTGGCAATTTCGAATCCAAACCTAATAATTTTTCAACATATTTTCCGATCATATCGCATTCAAGATTTACAGCATCTCCAAGTTGCTTCCGCAATAGAACGGTCTCTTCACCGGTATGAGGAATGACAGAAACCTTGAACGATTGATTATCAACCGTCACAACTGTCAAACTAACGCCATCAATCGCTATAGAACCTTTCTCAATAATGTAACGCAATAATTTAGGACTTGTTTCAACCGTGATCCAAACGGCATTATCCTCACGCTTCATTTCTCTTATCTTTCCCGTTCCATCGATATGGCCACTCACCATATGGCCACCAAGACGCGTTTCCAAACTTAGTGCTCGTTCCAAGTTAACGTAACTTCCAGGCGCTAATTCCCCTATGTTCGTCCGTTTTAACGATTCGGACATGACATCCGCATCAAAGGAATCATTTTCTATTTTCGTCACGGTCAAACAAATCCCATTTGTCGAGATACTATCTCCGATACGAGTCCCTTGCAATACTTTTTGTCCCTTTATTTTGAGTATTGAAGAATTTTCACCTCGCCTGATTGCTTGAATCGTTCCCATCTCCTCGATAATTCCTGTAAACATGCTTTTCCTCCAATCGATTGCTTCTCTTTATTTAATAATATAGCCTTCCACAAACAGATCTTCTCCGACCATTACAGGCGTCATCCGATCAATTTGAAATGCATTTTTTAATGAGTGAACTCCTGCCCCTTCTACAGCTGTTTTAGCCTCTTTTCCTCCAATGATTTTTGGCGCAATATAGGACTGTATTTTGTCCACGATTCCTTCTTCCAAAGCCGAGAAATTCAAATTTGCACCGCCTTCCAGTAAGATACTATCAATTCCTTTAGCTCCTAGTAGCTTCATTAATTCTTTTAAATCAACTCTTCCACCTTTTTCTTTAGTTACAAGCACTTCAATGTCCATCTGCTTTAACGTATCTAATTTTTCCTTATTGGCTCTTCTTGTGGTGGCCACAATTGTCTTCGCTTTATCCTGTTGAGTTAATACCTTTGAAGCGATTGGGATTCTTAGCTGACTATCGACAACAATTCTAATAGGATTACGACTGTTTAGTGTTCTAGAAGTTAGTTGTGGGTCATCCTTGATAATCGTTTCTATACCGACCATAATTCCAGCTAATTCATGGCGCAGGGAATGGACTTGTTTCCTAGAGGACTCACCAGAAATCCATTGAGATTCACCAGTCACTGTAGCGATTTTTCCATCTAGAGACATTGCATTTTTCATAACCACAAATGGTTCTTTCGTAACAATGTATTTTATGAAGATCTCATTCAATTTTTGACTCTCTTCTTCTAGTACACCTGTAACTACTTCAATTCCATTGCTACGAAGCCTTTCAATTCCTTTTCCAGCAACTAGTGGGTTTGGATCGAGTGTGCCCACGACTACTCGTTTAATGTTCTTGTCTATCAGTAAGTCTGAACAAGGTGGTGTTTTCCCAAAATGAGAACACGGTTCTAACGTGACATACAACGTTGCCCCAGTCACATCTTCTTTGGCTGATGCAATCGCATTTACTTCCGCATGGGGCTGTCCGTATTTTTGATGATACCCTTGCCCAATAACTCTTCCACCTTTTACAATGATCGCTCCAACTAAAGGATTAGGAGTTGTCCATCCTTTTCCCTTTCTTGCCAAGTCCAGTGCCATCCTCATGTACACTTCATCCAATCCTCTCACTCCATTCAAATTAAAAAAGCCCCAAGAATGTACTCTCAGGGCTTTCGTCATTTTTTTTACAAGGCTCAACAAATAACTCCGAATACTTTGTACTCGGTTACTTTTTGATTTTTGTAAACTTTGTCTTCGCTTTATCCAGACTATAACTGTCGGCTTCGGAATCTAACCGAATCTGCCTTACGGCTCGTGGGCTTTACCACCGGTAGGGACTTGCACCCTGCCCTGAAGACTATTTAATTTTTACTTTTCCACACAAAAAAGCCCCAGATTTTTATATCCAGGGCTTCGACTTATAGCTAAATAAGACTAGTTAATAGTTGCTTCACAAATTCATGATTGCTATCTATCCAAAAAAAGACTCTAGCTATCTTAATTTCTCTGCAATTACTTTGTCTTCGCTTTATCCAGACTATACTGTCGGCTTCGGAATCTGACCGAATCTGCCTTGCGGCTCGTGGGCTTTACCACCGGTAGGGACTTGCACCCTGCCCTGAAGACTATTTAATTTTTACTTTTCTACACAAAAAAGCCCTCAGAATTTTATATCCAGGGCTTCGACTTATAGCTAAATAAGACTAGTTAATAGTTGCTTCACAAATTCATGATTGCTATCTGTCCAAAAAAAGACTCTAGCTATCTTAATTTCTCTGCAATTACTTTGTCTTCGCTTTATCCAGACTATACTGTCGGCTTCGGAATCTAACCGAATCTGCCTTACGGCTCGTGGGCTTTACCACCGGTAGGGACTTGCACCCTGCCCTGAAGACTAATTTACTTTTGTAATGTAAGAATATATTTAAATACAAGAGATGTCAATATTTTTTATATGAACTGTCCGATTACCTTAATACTAAGTGTACTAAAAGTACTAGTAAAGGCTATTCTTCAGTAGTCTATTAATCACCTTTTTACATGAGCAACTTAATTCAGTGTCCTCTGAAGTGAGGTGCTCTTTTTTCAAGAAACGCCATGACAGCCTCTTTATGATCATCTGTTAAAGAAGACAGATGCATCAGTTGTGCCTCTCTATAATTGAATTTTTCTAAATCACTATAAAAAAACTCATTGGAAAGTTGCTTTTGATAGGAAACCGTTTGTGTTGGTAATGAAGCTACTTTTTTTACAAATGCCCATGTTTCTTCTTTTAAGGTTCCATCTTCAACCACTTTATTTGCTAAACCCAATTCAAATGCACGCTCTCCTTTGATAGGTTTAGAAAACATTAACAATTCTGTTGCCATTGAGATTCCTACCATCTTTTGCAAGAAATATAGTACACCTGTGTCTCCTGGTAATCCCATGCCTACAAAGGCTGTAACAAGAGAGCTGCGTTTCTCCATGATACGAAAATCAGCTGCTAGTGCTACCCCCATGCCCGCACCCGCTGCCGCTCCATTGATAGAAGCAATAACCGGTTTGCTGCAGTTTCGAATGGCACGACCCATTGCCCCTGTAGCTTCGACCAAATGTTCTGGAATCCCTCCATCATCTTTTTCTATCATCTCTTTAAACTGGTTAATGTCCCCTCCTCCACAGAACAACTTTCCTTTACCTGTCAAAACAACTGCACGAATATTCCCATCTTCTGACGCCTTCGTTAAAGCTTCTGGAATCTCTCGAAATGAAACTTCTGAGAAGGCATTTCCGACTTCAGGTCTATTAAAAGTGATGTACGCAATATTCTCTTTTTCTTCATACAGGATTGTTTGATACATTTCTACTTACCCCTCTTTTCTGACAATAATACGGACGACTTAGCAGCAATGGCTTTCTTACGAAATCAGTAGGAAATTCATTTATGCTAATAATTTTTGATCATTAAGACAACGCTTTCTTTTATATACTTAGTATATTCCTATAGCTCATTCGATACAAATTACCATTAGTCATACAGGGTATTAGCAAAGCTAATGACCTGTATGACTTTCTTAATTAAATTAATTTTTAGTTATTTCGTTTAAAACCATTTTACTGACTTATAAAGAAGATCCTGAATTTTTTTTTGCCACTTCATCAATGATATATTCTTCATAGCCATCCCCATCAATCTCATAATTCTTTTTCTGCTAAACCATCCAACATAACTGTATAAGATCCTTCAGGTTTTATACTTACTCGTCTAGACTTGCCATAAACCTTATAATGACTAGCGCAATTTAATCTACTATTTTTGACAAAAAAGCTCCCTCGTGAGATGCTTTATTTGTAATAAAATCAGAATATGAAGAGAATGGAGGATTTTTATGTCAACTATGGTTTTTGTGAATTTCCCTGTATCTGATGTCAATCGCTCTGCTGCATTTTATGAAAAATTAGGGTTTACTAAAAATAATGAATTCTCAAACGATGAAGCTGTCGCAATGGTTTGGGATGATAATTTTTGGATTATGCTACTGAATCACGAATTTTATAGCCGTTTTCTTAAAGATAAAACAATTGCAGATACTCAAACCACTAGCAGTGCTCTAATTTCATTCAGCCTGGAAAGCGCTGATGCCGTCAAAAAGTTTGCTGAAACGGCAAAAACCAATGGTGGTGATTTCTACAAAGTAGACATGGGAATGTCTGAAGATCAAATGTTTGGACTTGAAGTACAAGATCTAGACGGAAATACCTTAGAGCCCAGTTGGATGGCAATGTAATAAGGATTTTTAAACTACTGTAAATTAATAGATTGACGCAAAACACCTCTGTCGAATTCGACAGAGGTGTTTTTATAAAAATTCAATGGCTTTTTTGCCTGAAATAGGATTAATATAGGTGCGACATTCCACTTCATACAATTCTTGAATGACCGCTTCCGTTAACACTTCTTCCGGTCTACCCTCTTTAATAATTCGTCCATCTTTCATCGCATACAAATAATCCGTAAAGCGTGCAGCTAGATTCAAATCATGTAAAGCTGCTAATACACCTATCGGTAAGGAAGCGACTGTTCTTAAAATACTCAATTGATGTTTAATATCCAAATGATTGGTGGGCTCATCCAAAACTAAAAATTTAGGTTGTTGGACCAACGTTCTACCTAATATAACTCGCTGTTTTTCTCCACCTGACAGAGATAAGAAACTCCTATCCGCCATTTTTTCCAAGTCCATTTGGAGAAGAACCTTTTCGACAATTTCATAATCTAACGCATTGTCTCTCTCCATTAAACCTTTGTACGGTGATCGTCCGAGCAATAGCATATCACGGATAGAAAAATCAAAATTGACTTCATGAAACTGTCCCACGACACCCAATATTTTTGCGAGCTGTTTATGTGAAAGGTCTTGAACATTCTCGTCACCCAGCGTAATAACTCCCGTTTTGGGTTCAAGTAGTTTAGAAACACTTTTCAATAAAGTTGATTTCCCACAGCCATTCGGTCCGATCAGACCTACAAACTGATTTTGACGGACATGCAATGAAACATCTTGTACAATTTGCTGGGAGCCAATAGATACCGATACGTTATCAATCGTTAAATTCATACTTACCCTCCAAACTCGTAGCCTTTTTTAACAAAAATGTAAATGAATAGCGGTGCGCCAATTAAAGAGGTCAAAATACCAATAGGCAACTCAACTGTTGGCAGGATAATACGAGATAAAATATCGCACCATACCATAAATAAAGATCCCGAAAAAACTGATAACGGTAAGAAGTACCGATGATTTGATCCGACTATTCCACGGACAATATGAGGAATAATCAATCCTACAAATCCAATCATTCCAGTATTTGCCACGATAACTCCGGTTAGAATTGATGTAATAACGAGATACAATTTGCGGTAAAATTTCAAATTTACTCCAAGCGTAACGGCTGATTCATCGCCTAATAGCATAATATTTAAAATCCGTATTTGTGTTAAGAAAAAGAGCAAACAAACTAGAACAACGGTTGCCAACAAAGGAAGCTTGGACCAACTTGCTCCTGCCAAACTTCCCATCATCCAGAATGTTACTGAACGAATCCCTTCCGCATCATTGGCTATGTATATGATGAAATTGGAAAAGGCTGTAAAAAGGGCATTTAATACCATCCCGGATAAAATCAATTTGATTGAATTCATTTGTCCATGAATATTCGACAATAGTAAAACTAGAAGAGCCGCTGTCACCGCTCCTAAAAATGCCCAAAATGATAACCCAAATTGAGCCAAGATACTAGTTCCACCAAAGCCAATTAGAATAGCAAACGTTGCACCTAGAGAGGCGCCAGAAGAAATACCTAAGATATAAGGATCTGCGAGTGGATTTTGGACCGTTGTCTGCATAACCGCACCGGCTAAGGATAATCCCATACCCGTCAGCATTGCTAAAAGGACTCTTGGAAAACGAATCTGCCAGATGATACTTTCGTAAGAGTTAGAAGAAATGCCAGATAAGTCATTAACTATTCCTCCTGACAAATTTTCAAGCAGTATCTGAAACGATTCTTTCAGAGGTATTGCGACTTGTCCGACCGCAACACCGATTCCAATCGAAAAGATAATCAATACAGTAAAAAGGAGTAAACATATATAAAATAATTTGCGTTGCTTATCAATACGGTTCATCAGTTTACTCCTTCCTGCTGTGAATTAATTTTTTGACTGCATTTCAGTATTGAGTTGTTCCATACCGGTTAAAATTTGGTACCCATAACTCCAGAATTGATTGTAATCAATCGTATAGATGCGGTCTTCTTTGATTGCTGTCAGACTTGAAAGTGCGTCATTTGCTTTCAAATCAGCTAAGCTCTCTTTTGGATCGCGTCCACCCGTATAGTTAACCAATAATAATACATCTGGATCAGCTTCCAATAAAGCTTCGACACTGATTTCTCCCGTTACATCTGCAAATGTATTTTCTAAATCCATATAGCTTAAGGCATCGTTTAAGTAAGTGTCTGCTGCACCACTATAAATATTCACGTCCGTACCTTCTGCCCCAAAAATATAAGCATAATCAAGAGTTGCCTGTTTATCAGGAATGGCTGCAACGATTGCGTCCATTCGTGTTTTTATATCCGTTGAAAATTGTTGTGCCTTCTCTTCAACCGTAAATAATTTTCCTAAATGATCAATATCAGTATAGATATCCTCAAAAGTTGCGCCTGTCGTTGATGTCGCTTGAATATACGTCTGAATATCTAAATCATTCAATTCTTCCACTGTTCCCGTTCCCCATTCGGCATTGGCAAACAGTTGCCCACGTCCCACAACGATATCCGGATCAGTACCTACAACTAATTCTTTTCCAACATATCCTTCTGACAAAACGGGAATGCTAGAGAATTCCTCAGTTACCGTTTCATCGCCTTCACCGTATAAGGCGGCTACGCCTACAATGTCTTCAGCTAATCCAAGTTGGATTAGCAACTCCGCTGTTCCCTGGTTATTGGCAACAATCGATTTCGGGCTAGATTCGTACGTTATTTCTTTTTCTGAAAATACTGAACCTTCTGACGATGCGGTGTAATTATCCAACGTTAATGGAAAAGTTGTTTTTTCACTCTGTTCCGTTGACTGTTCACTCATAGATGCCTGTTCTTCTGCAACATTTTTTTGTCCACATGCGCCTAGCACAAAAGTCGCAACTGTAACAAGTCCTAAATATTTCACTGTTTTTAGTATAGTCATTTTTTCATCTCCAATTATTTTATATTTTTTCTATTCGTTCAGTTTTATACTTTAATTTCTTATTTATCAATTAGCTGAAATCAGTTAATTAGATAAAATGAATCAAGCTTTTTAATTAAGAAGTATCTTCATTTTCAATTATATAATTGAATTTTGTTAAAGTAAACATAAATGTTAAAACATTCACAAATAATCATAATGATACTTACTATTTCGATGTTATTTTATTAGTTAATTCAAAAAAACCATTTAGACGAACTAAATCCATTGGAATTCCAGACCATAATCTAATTTGGTTAACTTATTATTATTTTCACTTGCGAACACTATTGTCTCTTTTTATTAAACAATGACTGTGGGATAAAACGAATTTTAAATTTTCATTCAATAAAGTAGAGATTATCATAAGATAACTAGTTATTTTGGTAATCCTCTTTATATAAGAATAAAAACGCTAAAACCCCAAAAACAGAATAATGTGACTCTCACTTCCATTTCTGATACAATAGGCCAGTCATGCTATTTCTCAGAGAAACTATCTACTTGTTCGGATCAGGTCGATTTTTGAAAGATAGTCAGACTCTTGTATGCTAAACCAACCTAATCCGAAACACATTTACAAAAATCAAATGCATGTATACCATGCCGAAGGAGAACCATTTGTTATTTAATGAATTAGAATTGAACCAACACCTATTGCACGCACTGAAAGAAGCAGGCTATACGAAAGCAACGCCTATCCAAGAGGATGCCATTCCGCATCTGCTGAACAACAAGGACTTGTTAGGTTGTGCCCAGACTGGTACTGGTAAGACAGCTGCCTTTGCCTTACCCATCCTTCAAAATATTATGGAAGAAAAAACTGTTGGAAAAGGAGCTATCAAAGCCTTAATCCTTGCTCCTACCCGTGAACTTGCTATACAAATCGGTGAAAGTTTCCAAACATACGCTAAATACCTTCCCTTGAATATCCAAGTGATTTTTGGTGGCGTTTCTCAGAATCCTCAAACAGCCACACTGAAACGCGGAACGGATATCCTAATCGCAACGCCAGGCAGACTGTTAGACCTTATTAGACAAGGATTTGTCAAACTGAATCAGGTTGAGTTCTTTGTCTTGGATGAAGCCGATATGATGTTGGACATGGGGATGTTGCGTGATGTACGCCATATTATCCGCGAATTGCCTAAGAAACGTCAAAGTATGTTCTTTTCAGCAACGATGCCGACTGAAATCGAAAAACTTGCAGGAACCATTTTATCAAATCCGGTAAAAGTGGTGGTCAATCCAGTTTCATCAACTGTTGAAGTCATCCTACAAAGCGTTTATCGCGTAGCCAAGACCGACAAAACTAACCTACTTATCCATCTTTTGAAGAATAAGCAGGTTGAGCGTTCCCTAGTCTTCTCCAGAACCAAGCATGGCGCCAACAAAATCGTCAAAAAACTTCTGCAAGCGGGTTTCACAGCCGAAGCGATTCACGGCAACAAGTCCCAGAATGCGCGTCAGCAAGCTTTAGAAAACTTCAAGACCATGAAAACTAGCGTTCTCGTAGCGACAGATATCGCAGCCCGTGGTATCGATGTGCCTGAGCTTTCGCAAGTTATCCAATTTGACTTGCCTGAAGTTCCAGAAACCTACGTTCACCGTATCGGCCGTACAGGACGCGCAGGGCTAAGTGGAAAAGCTATCTCTTTCTGTGATGAAACAGAATCAGACTTGTTGCGCGACATTGAAAAACTTAGTAAGAGGAAAGTTCCAGTTATAAAAGACCATCCTTATCTTTTGAAAGAAGGCACTCAAGCACCAGCACAGCAGGCGAGAAAAGCTGTTGCCACGCGCAATAGTGGAACACGCGCTAAAAGTAAACAAGTTCGAAGAGGCGGTCAAAAAGCCGCACAAAGACCTCGTGTACAAACGAAAAACGCGTAAAGTAACCGATTGACAAAGTCTCCCGCTTTTACACCGGTAATGACATAGGTGAAGTAGATGATGATCAAGTATGCTTCCTAGAAATACTCAATGCAGAATTTATGAAACAATGCTTAACAACTATCATAATGACAAAAAAAGCTGGAAATCTGAGGTTTCTAGCTTTTTTATTTAGTTCTTGAATTAAGCAAACATCGATTAACAGTTTTGATAGTCATTATAAAATAAGTCTGTCATGGAACTAATTTCTTCTTTCTCTAGACGTTCAAAATCTAGAATAAATAACTATGGTAGCTACCTAATTTAGATACTAAGATGGAAATTTATTTTACTAATGCAGCTTTATTATTTTTATTTTCATCAACAAAGTTTATTTCAATTTGTTTGCCTAGAGAATGAGCTATATCTTTCAATATAGAAAGTGAAGGTTCCATTTGGGCACTTTCAGACAGACGTTTTTTGATTGCTTTACTATTCTTGCTCATCTTTATTCCTCCCTTTACCGTTCAAGTAACTTTTCCGATTATTTATCTTTATCGCCTTATTTATCTCTCGAATAGGCGTCTTTTTGTTTTTTACTAAAACCATTTGTGATATAACAGTTTATATTCTTAATTTGAAAATAGCATCCTCTGAGCCAATGTTCATCCGTTAATTTCTTTACCCGTTCTTTTCGAATAGAATCTTGTAATTCCGTGTTCTCTACTTGGTCTATCCACGCACGAAATTTTGCTTCAACTTTAACACTTAAATAATTAGGATAATCATCGAATTCGTTTCCTTATTCAATTGAAGATTTTCGCCATCTACCATATTCATCACATATGATTTCATAGTTAATTGTAACGTATACGCTACATTCTGTAATTTATTGAATATCATTTTTCTATTAATTTCACTTGGGATTTTATCTATTTTAATTTAAGAGAGAATTATTACCAAAATATATGTTCATAACTATTACCAAATACTATTATAAATAAGGCAGACTTTTTATCCCAGAAGTAATTATATAAAAAGACTGTCTTTAATTTATTTAACCGTTATTTATATTATCTTAAGAGATAAAAATAAAAAAATTTTAATTTAATAATCTCAATATCTCCTTTATCTAAAGGAATGTATCGTTTTTCTTTATTATTTGTTCCACTGGTAAATTATCTGGCATTCTGTGTTAATACCGGTGTCAGTAGGTGGTAATAACTATATAACTGCTGGTAATTTCTTGTGGCGGATAGCATTAAAAATAAATATGGTGCCGGCGAATCATTTCAATTCACCAACACCTTTTATTATAGAGCCTTAAAGCAGTCCACGTTCTTTTTAACATTTTACCCCATTGGCCCTTCCAATGAAAATTTGGAATACATTTAGCTGAGAAATGCAATAATATCAGCAATATATAATTGGAAAATGTTAATACTATTACTTCACGATATTTCTTGATAATCATCAAATTGCAACCAAAACCGTACCCAACTTTGCAGGTAAATAAATTATTTGAATAAATTTATTAAATACTGAGATAAAATTTAATGAGAAAAAAGCAACTAAATCAGTGAGCTCCAATCAGGAATTGATGTCTCAATTCTCTCTACTTCTTCATTGTTTAATCCATATAGTAAATATATTTCTTTACCCAATTCTTTCTCAAGATAAAATGTAGATTCTTGATTATTTTTTTTCTCTAATATTTTATTAACAAGATTTTCAATTTCATTACTTTGTGGGACTCGTAAAGGGATTTTTAATAACGGTTCTTTGTCTAATTGATAATTATTTCCCTGCATTTTACCTTTTTCTTTCAACCAAAATGCTATTAACTTTGAATTAATAATCCCAGTCAAGACTTTTGTTGATATTTTTTTTGGTTTAATAATATTACATGACTGTGAAACATAGCAATCAAAGTCTGAATAAGAAAATATAGGTCTGCCAACTGATTTTCTAACTGCTACTACCTTTTCTCCTTCAAATAAATCTTGGACACGCATTCTATGAAGTCCATATGGCTTATTTGATGACGTTAATATTGATAAAAAAGGCTCTAAATGTTCTTTTAGATGTGGGAAATTATCCAAACTATCATTAAATTTATATTCTTTTCCGGTATAAATTAGCCAATTCTTATTCCTTGGATCTGTATAATAGGGTTTTAACTGTTCTGGCATATAGTACGGTTTTATTAAAGACTCTTCATTTTCAGTTAAATGCAACTGATCTTTCTCTTCACTTGTAAATGCAAATATACCATGTCCAATGGTGAAATCATCTCCTAATTTTTTCTGATTAGCCTTATTCAGAAAATCTTGTGGAAAAACAATACCTTGAGATACCTCTTCTTTCGTTAAATAAAATGATGGTAAACTGTTGATCTTATTTAACAAATCTTCTGAAGCGCTAAAAGTCAGATAACAATCTATAAACTCCATTCTATTTATTTTTGGATTTAAATATTCAACTTCGGGAGAAGACTTTTCCAATACTTTTGAAACATCTAAAAGTTCTAGTTGATCTTTATGAGCCGTTACTTTAGAATAATCGAATTGATAATTATCAGCATCATTATTCTTGGAAAATAGCATAATCATTGTCTGTTGGTCAGCACTTTCAAACACCATTAATTCACCAAAATCAATTAGTTGGATAATTTGAGTTTCTTTGATAACTTTATTTCTTAATTTACTAGCTCCACTATTAGTAACCCAATTATTTTTTGCAATATAGGCAAGATGTCCGTTTTTATTCAGCATATCTATTCCTAAACATGCAAAACTGTACCATAAATCCATTTTACCTTGATAATAAGGTATTCCCACAAATTTATCCTTTGAAGATTTTCCTTCAAGAAGATATGGTGGGTTCCCAATTACTGCATCAAAGCCTTCAGTGATTCCAAACATTACATGTGGATCAAAAAATTTTGCAGCTGTTCTATTTTTAAATGGATCAAATGACTTCAATTGCATAGTTCTTTCATCATCAAAAACATTGCCTTGACCCAGTGTCAGTTTATAATATTTTTCTTGATATTCTTTTTTCTTATTGGGAGATTTAGCATTAAAGTATTTATTCCTTAATTCGTGAAGTTTAACATCCAACTCTGTATCTGCAAATAAATCCGTTTGACCGTCTTCTAATTTAATAAGAGAATTTGCTGCAATAAATTTAAAATCTAAATTTGGTAATGGTTTGATATTAGAAATATCCTTCTCATCTACAATAACTGATAGCCATGCACGTAGCCTCGAAATTTCTATAGCCATTGGTTGAATATCAACACCAAAAATGTTGTTTTCAATAATTGACAATTTTAGCTTGTAGGAGTCAAATCGTTTTTCAATTCTTTCATAAGTTTTAAGTAGTTGCTGAAGCATTCCCATAGGAAATGCTCCTGACCCTGCAGCAGGATCAATAGCCTTGAAGTTATCAAGAGCAATCTTTATTTCAGAAATAACTTTTTTACTGTTAACTCCCCAAACATCTGCACTAGATGTGCTTTTTCTATTCAACCATTGCGAATCAGATAAATCTAGTAATTCATCAATTCCTTTATGAGATGCTTCATCCAGTCTAGAATATAAATACTGTCTTAGGGTTTCCTTCACCATGTATGCGACAATTTCACGTGGGGTATAAAATGAACCTGTATTATTACGTTCATTGTTATCCTCATTATTTGTTTGTGATGCTAGTAGTGACTCAAATACTTGCCCCAACATTTCAGGATCTACCGCGATTAATTCAAAATCAGCACTAGACTCATCTGTTGTAAAATTAAATTCATCAAAATGATTGTATAATCGTGTGAAAAAATCTTTAGGAAATTTTATTATCTCATCAATAAAATCATTTTCTTTAGCTTCAAAAAGTCCACCATTTAGATACGGCGTAAGTAAATCACCGCTGGTTCTAGACCCTATCTCAGTATTTAAAGTTTCAAAAAACAATAGCTTTAATCTTTGATTATAGTATTCAGTAGCTGTTAAATCGTTTGTTTCAAAGTAACCGATACTTTCATTAATAACATCCATCTTTCTCAAAAACCATATAAATAATAGTCTACCCAATAACCTAGAAGAAAATTGTTTTGAGTCTTCCGAATTCTTTCCATTTTTTTCTAAACATGTTACTACCTCTGCATAATGACTCGCCACATATCCATAAAATTGTTTATTTACTTCTTTAAGTTGTAAAGCATTCCAAAGAGTAGTATGAATTGTACGTTGTGGTTCAAATTCTAATTGCTCTCCTTTTTCAATTCCAGTATACGCTGCAGCACCATTAAGTTTATCTTTAAAAATCAACTTTTGGGTGTTGCTTAAATGTCCATGTAATTCTAATACACGTAATTTTTGATGATTAGATATAACTACCATTAAACTACTAGTATCTGGTGTTAAAAAGAAGTCTATACCTACTTTATATTCTGGTTTCCGAGTAAGTTCTGAATCTTCCCAGTTTTGTGAGTATTCTGTGGCTGCAGCAATTTTTTGTTTAGTTGCTGATTCACTAAACCAAAAAAAGTTACTCTCCAAAGCACAATCATCTGAATAAAATAGTTTAAAGGCACTTCTCGCTGAAGTAGATTCAGGATGAATATTAAACCATGATATCTGTTTTTGATTTTTAAATGTGTCTAAAGTAAGGGGGGCTGGTAATGTCCCTGTATGTCTAGAGTTTCTACTTAATTGATTTTCCCAATTATCATTCTCAGGAAGAATTACTTTTAATACTTCATCTGCTAAATCAATTGCAATTGCAAGTGACATCCATTTATCATTTTCATTTGAAAGTTTTTTCACCAAATCATCTATGGTACTAAGCCTTTTCGTTGTTAGCATAAAATAAAACTCCTTGGATTTTATCTATTTTTTGTTCCTGATTTTCTTTATCTAAAAGTTTGTTAATAAATACTTCAAATCTTCGAATTGTTGTAGAATATGGAGCTCCCGATTCTTTTACTTCTCTGTTTAATTTTCGCACAAGTTGTTCGAACTCTCGTTTTTCATTTGATCTTTTTATGCCTTTTTTAACTACGCCTAGCACATCCATTGTGAAGTATGTTCCTACTATTTCTAAAGCTTTTATATGTGAAGGCTTCAAATCAAATACAGCTTTGTTAGAATCAAATTGTACTTTTAATTCAACTTTTCCTTTAGAAATATATTCCTCCCTATTTACTTTAATAGTATCCATATTAATAGTATCGTCATCAGGCGTTGTTTTTATTCTGTGTAATGCTTCTTGTTCCTCCATATATTCTGTTCTAATAGCACGAAACGGACCTCTACTTTGACCAGAAAATGCAATTTTAACAAACCCTATATCTTTAATCTTTTCCCCTGTTCCTGTAATTTTCCCACTAGTTGTATATAAGCCAATTACTTCAGAAGGGTCAATAATAGTTTCTTTAGAGTGTGGAAGATAATTCCATTTTCCTTTAGGAATAGCTTGTATCCTTTCAATCTCCCCATCATTTTTATGTTCTTCTAAAAAATCCCTTAATTCTAACGAATAATTGTCAATCCAGTCTAGTGGATCACCTTGATTCTCTAATTTATAAGCCGCTTTACTAGCTGTTGCTTCATTTTCATTGTAATAATCGAGCATGTCATTAAATTCAATTGGGTTTGCTTCTTCGCCTAAGACACTTTGGTCATTACCTACTGTTGAATTTATGGTATCAATTTTACGTTCGATTCTTCTAACAAGCTTTAAGTATGTTTCTAAATCATCACTAGGAGTCGCATTTGCAATAAGAACCTCATCAAAGCAGGATCCTAAACGATTAATACGTCCATTTCTTTGTATCATCCTTACTGGATTCCAATGTAAATCATAATTTACTAAGATACCGGCATCTTGTAAATTTTGACCTTCTGAGAGTACATCTGTTGCAAATAAAAAATTCAATTCTATTTCACCAGTTTTCAACTGATATTTTTTACTTTTCGGAGAGAATCTTTTTGCGATATTATCTACTTCTTTACTATTACCCGAAACAAACTCTGATCGCTTGCTAAATCCTGGTATTTTATCTTCTAATAGTTTAGGCAAAGTATCTCTCAGGTACTCAATTGTGTCAGAAAAGAAACTAAAAATAAGAACCTTATTTCCATGTTTCCCTTCGTTTATTTGTTCGCATAAACGTGTAATAAAAGCATTTAATTTTTCATCGGATCCTTCTTGGGTTATAAATCCCAGTAATTTTAATAGTAAATCAATGATTAATTTATCCCGATTAATATCTTTCCTTAATTGCACCAAATTATAAATATTTTCGTCCGCTTCTTTACGTTCAATTCCACGTTTTTTTATATACTCTTCATCGCCATCTATAGCTTCTTCTATTTCTGTTAAGTATTGTTCATAATCTTCAAAGGCTTTATCAATATCTTCACCATATTCATTTTCTAATAATGAAGCATCAGATAGATTTACTATAAATCCTTTATCTAGCCAATTTTCGAAAAATTCAATTCTATGTTTATAATTTGAAATAGATTTTTTTAAAGCCATCATTGATGATTCCAAACGTTTTAACCAAGTTACATGTAGCATATTATGAATGGCTAACTGAGTTCTTATTTTAGATGGTATATTTATTGAGCGTATATCTGGAATAGACTTACCGTAAATTTCATTATGATAAGAATCAGGTTTGTATGGGGGAAACCCAAGAAAATTAATTAATTGAAAAAGAAGTGGTATTACTGTTTCCGACACACCACTATTTATTATTTTTAAATCTAAGTATTTTTCTGAAATATCATTATCTTCTAATACCTGTTCATTTTGATTATCTTCTTGAAGTCTATGAATAT
Source organism: Carnobacterium sp. AT7 (assembly GCF_000171855.1). Classification (NCBI taxonomy): domain Bacteria; kingdom Bacillati; phylum Bacillota; class Bacilli; order Lactobacillales; family Carnobacteriaceae; genus Carnobacterium; species Carnobacterium sp. AT7. The sequence goes on from NZ_ABHH01000003.1 coordinate 60,748, forward strand.
TAGTGTACAGATCAATCGGATGAATCGTTCTTTGTGTAATTTCATTTACAAAATCTAGATTTAATCTTCTTGGGTCAAATCCCTCAAAAATGCTACTAATTTCTGCTTCAATAGCAGCTTTAACTAATTTTGAATTATCGTTTCCATAGCTATATGAGAATTGTTCAACTTTTGTATCAGGAAATAGCTTTTGTCCAGCAGCATTGCTTTTCATTGCGTTTCTTTTTATAACACCTTGCCTTGTAGAGCGAACTAAATAATGCCTTATACCAGAAGTTAACGATTTCCGATAGATGTTCCAATCTAATTTTTCACCATTCTTTTCCGCCCTACTAACTTGTGATTGAATTCTTTTTAAAGCTTCAAAGAAATCAATATATTCTAATTGTGAGTTTCCTGTAGCATAAGGAACATTTACAGAAACTAAATCCCCCTTTGAACCAAGCTGAATTTGATTGGCAAAATCCATAAGTGAATTATTTATAGGAGTGGCAGTAAGAAGTAAGACTTTGGCATCCGGGTTTTCCTGAAATAATTCTAAGATTTGTTGGTGTCTTGTAGATCCTGCGTTTCTTAAATTGTGTGCTTCATCTACTACAAACAGGTCTATTTCATCCCTCTTATTTCTACGACTTTTTGATTTATCAATTAATCGTTCAATTTTATTACTATCCTGCTGTGTATATATTTCAAAATCTCGATGTTCCACTAAGTTCCATCTATCACTTTCTAATTCATCAACCCACTGCTGCTTCAATGAGGCAGGTGGTATAATAGCAATATTCACCTTATCGTCATGAATATATTGTTTAATAATAGCTGCAGCTGTGATGGTTTTACCTAATCCTACTGAATCGGAAAGCATAGCAACTCCCATTGTGTCTAATTTACGTCGAAGGCTTAGGGCATTTTGATTTTGAAATTCATGCAAAACTTTTTCAATATCAGTATCGAAAGGCGATATGTCAATCAACTCATCCGGAAAAACTTCCATTAATGTTTTTATATATACATCATATGGTCCATACGTTTTATCCCCCACAGGACTGTTACTTAATATTTCTGTAAAATCACCTGTCCAATCTTCAGCACCTATATCATTCCACAACTCTTCAAACCATGTGATATGACCGTTTTCTTGATTTTCAGTTTTTGGTTCAAACTCAACTATTTTATAGTCATATGTTAAAAAGTTAAGTTCTTGACTAGTAGTCAGTCCAGCTTTTGTAAAATTTGATGATCCAACTATCCCTACAGATTTTCCGTCACCTAATTCACCAAATATGTATGCCTTGGCGTGTAATCTAGGTTTCCTAAATACTTTTACTTCTAAATTACCTTCTTTGATTAGGGTTACAACTTTACGTGATGTCTCCCGCAGTTCATTTATTTGATTCGCTATTCCATAATCTTCTAAATCAGATTGAACATAGCTATCTGGAAATATATCATTTTCATCAACTGAAATTTTAAATTTTTTTTGAAGATGATTAGCTAAAGGCTCTTGCCCGATTAATAAGTGTATTTTAGTATAATGCTTAATTTCATCTATTAATTCCAAAGTTCCTGCTAAATCCCAATAGCCTGTCGCTATACGAAGAACATTATAACTTGGAGCAATCGTACGTAATGTTTCCGCTAAAGTTTTCCTCTTATTATCAATAAATTGTGGATATTGCGCCATTAAATTTGCCTCTTTTCGTTTCTATATATGGATTTCCCCTAAAAATAATATGTATCTAAAGATGATTTGAGAATATAAATAGAAAAAAGGAAGCCCACTTCTGTAGAATAGCGTTAGCACAACACATTCACAGAAAAAAGGACCTCACTATGAACGATTTTACTACAGAAATTCTAAAGTCTCTAGCAAAAAAATGATTTAATGAATTGTTTCGTGTCTATTAGCGTAAAATAAGGAGATACGCTCAATATTCTTGCAAAAATGATTGAAACAGACACTGATTAATTAGCAAAAACAAACTAAATTGGAACATCCCAATAATCTTCAGTATCGGTGACACCTAAATCGCAACTACAACCTGAAGTACCAAAATAATCAAGTGAGTCCGGGTCATTAGCAGAAGTAACTTTTCGTAACGGCAAAGAAACTGGTAGAAAAGTCATATCTTCAGTAACAACACCTTTAAGTTATAGTGAACAACTTAAATGATCAGACAACTGATTCTTCTTTTCCTAATTTAGTAATTAGTCTGGTATAGATATGGTTTTGACAAACTTAATCACAGCTGAGTAAAAGCAAGAATCTATAACTTTTGAAATTTAAGGCTAGAGATTGCTTATTAAAATAATTTTCCAATTCGAAATAAAGCATTTTAAGCTGTTTTCATATTCAATTACCCATGAACTTACCCATGAAAATGACTTAAAATCACCTTTACTTCTTTTAGCCCAAACCCTAAAAGAAACACTTTTGGTAAAAAAATTTTATTCTTATCTTAACAGTCATCAGTTAAACAAGTGAAGTTAGAGTTTATCAAATATATATTTTTTTATCTGTGAGCAATTTCCGTTTAAAACGAGTTAGTGTACTTTTACTAATACCAGTCATTTTTTCAACTTCTGAATAGGAATGTATCTCTAACAGTTGCATAGCTAAATCAATCTGCTGCTTAGAGTGTTTTTTTGGCCTTCACTCCCTGAAACCGGGACGTTGTTTGGCAATTTCCTTTCCTTCTTGTGTCCGTTCTACAATCAAGTCACGTTCAAAATCTTCAAAGGCACTAAAGACAGTAAAGATTAGTCTTCCGGTTGAGGTATTTTCGATGACACCTAAATTCAAGACATTAATCCGCACACCTTTTTCAATCTTTCTTATTTTACACTTCTAATCTACATACAGAATCCCATAAATTCAACGTTCTGTCTATGACTATTTAGGGTACACCTAAAATAGTCATACACATTTTTTTGTATATCTTTTCAATCTGGAGCATTACTTTTATTTTTGAATTAATTTTTCAGATTAATTAAATAGACTAACATACAGTTGGTTTTTCAAAAAAGCGAAACTAACTTATTTATTAATTTTCTCATGTGACATAATTAGTGTCATAAAAAAATCGCAAGCTTCTGACTCTGTACAAAATAAATAGATGACAGTAATTTTTTCCGTAGTTAATTCAATAATCCATTTTTTTCTTTCTATAATTACTTCTCCACTAGTATACATAAAATCCCTCCATTTTTACCTACTATTATATAATATTGATAAATAGAAGAGATTTTCATTTATATTTTTACAATAACTTTTAATAATGCTTAAATATATAAAAAACTTCTTCTATAATGTATTAATTTGCTTAGTTTATAGAACCTACAATTGGCTTTAACTAGTAGGCTTATTTTTAATTTTCTATAGTTCTTGATAAATAACTGCTTGCGAGCCAGAACAATGCATTCAACTGTTAAATCAATACCTTTTCAACTTCTTATACTTACTTAAAAGCTTTCTTTCCAATAATTAAACAATTACAGTTTTACTTTTTACATCTAAAGCTATATAACAAAATGGATAATCATGTTTAGTATTGATCCCTTTGACAACTAAAACCACTTTCACAATAAATGTTGCAACAGTCATAATTTTTCATTATTAATAGCATATTTAAATCATCCTCTATAAGCAACAATGCTAATTCACTAAATCCAAAACCTTCACTACCATACCAGGGTCTCGATAATAATCAACGGATTCATTAAATTTAAATAAGTACCATGCTTTCGATGCTTGCCAACTTAACGCATGCTAAGACTTCCAAAAATGCCTACATACTTGACAGCAAAATTTTTATTGTAATCATATTAAGTGTTATTGCCTATTTATTTAATAAAGAAAAAAACAAAAAAAGTCTTATCTTTTATGATAGATAAGACTAATATTGGTTACTTTACATTTACTCTTCTTCAAATAATTCTTTCATCAAATCTTCTATTTCATTTCGTAATTTATCGGTGCCAGCTTTATCAATGCTAATCGAATCATCATCAAAAACAAGCAAGTCACCAACATTACTATCTTCAGGTAATAATTTTTTGGGAATATCACGCATTTCAGAATCAAATTCTACTACCGCTAAATCACCTTCAAAGCGATCAATAATACCTTTTTCCATTTATTTCACCGTCTTTACCGTAATTTTTGAACCATTAGATGTAAAAATAATATTACTCGATTTATCTGTTCTGTAAACAGTTGATTTAACAGCTTTTAATCGATTTAAAGCCTCCGAAGTAGGGTGGCCATAACTATTTTTCCCTACTGAGATGACAGAATAAATAGGTTTTGCCTTGTCTAACAGTTTTTTAGATGTAGAATCTTTTGAACCGTGGTGACCAACTTTTAAAACATCAACTTTAGGAATCAGATTTTTTGCTAGCATATCTGTTTCCGCTTTTGTTTCAGCATCACCCATAAATAAAAACGACTTCTGATTGTGTTTAAGATGTAATACAGCACTCCAGTTGTTTAAATCGCTTTTAACATACGTTGTTACTGGTGCAATAAATTTCAATGTAATATCTTTTGCTACAGTAGGGATTTCAAGACCCTGTTTAGCAATAGTAATTTTCATTTTTTTGTTTTTTACTGCTAATAGAAAATCTTTATACGCTTGAGTTGTATGGCTAATGTTAGGGGCATACACTTTGCTTACTTTCATATTATTAATAACATAAGCTAATCCACCAATATGATCTGCATCGGGATGTGTAGATACCACAGCAGTTAATGATTTAACATTATATTTTTTTAAATATTTGATAATTTCAGGACCTTTACCTTTACCACCACCATCAATTAAAATATTTTCATTAGGCGTTTGTATAAGAGTGGCATCACCTTGACCAATGTTTAAAAAATGAACCTGTACATTACTTGCAGCTTGAACGTCTTTAATTCCAGTAAAAAATAACGCAAATAGCAAAATGAGAGTGATTATTCTAATCTTTTTCATAGATACTCCTCCAAGTAGTAATATATCAATTAATACGTTTTCATTCAAGAGTATACGATATTTCCATAAAAGAGTATAGTAAAACTATAGTATAAGTTGTCTAAAAAAATATGGGATCAAACTTTTTTATTAATTCAACAGCTAGAATTTAATTAAGTCATAGATAAGTTCTTTCAGAATCAAGAATGGAAAACCAATAGAAAAATGATAAAAATTATTTTTTAGATTAAAAACAATTTATATCCTTTAGAATACTGTTGTACCAATATTTTAACGACTATTATCTTACTACCCCACTGACCCTTCCATTTCATAAGCAATCAATCGGTTCAACTCCACTGCGTATTCCATTGGGAGTTCTTTTGAGAAGGGTTCGACGAAGCCCATGACGATCATTTCAGTGGCTTCTTGTTCGGTCAATCCGCGACTCATGAGGTAATAAAGTTGTTCTTCTGAGATTTTAGAGACTTTAGCTTCGTGTTCTAGCGAGACATTGCCGTTGTGGATCTCGTTGAACGGAATGGTATCTGACTTGGACAAGTCATCCATGATGATCGTGTCGCATTCAATATGTGAGATAGACCCGCCTGAATTTTTGCCAAATGTGACTTGTCCACGGTAATTGACTTCTCCGCCGTCTTTAGCGATTGATTTAGAGACGATCGAACTAGAAGTGTTTGGTGCGTTATGAATCATTTTAGCACCGGTATCTTGATTTTGTCCGGCTCCTGCCATCGCAATCGACAGCATCGTTCCTCTAGCTCCTCGTCCATTTAACTGGATACTTGGGTATTTCATCGTTGTTTTGGCTCCAAGGTTGCCATCGATCCACTCCATAGTGGCACCTTCTTCGGCTACAGCGCGTTTGGTCACTAAGTTGTACACATTGTTGGACCAGTTTTGAATCGTCGTGTAGCGGCAGTAAGCGTCTTTTTTGACTACGATCTCAACGATGGCGGCATGCAGACTACTAGATGAAAAGGTTGGCGCAGTACAGCCTTCAACGTAATGCACACTAGCGCCTTCATCGACAACGATCAACGTCCGTTCGAATTGACCCATCGCTTCATCATTAATCCGAAAGTACATTTGTAGGGGTACGTCACAGCGTACGCCTTTTGGAACATAAATAAAGGTTCCACCAGACCAGACAGCTGAATTGAGTGCTGCTAATTTGTTGTCGGTTGCTGGTACGACGGTTCCAAAGTGTTCTTTAAAAATCTCTGGATATTCTTTTAGAGCTGTATCGGTATCGGTGAAGACGATGCCCATTTTTTCAAACTCTTCTTTCATATTGTGGTAAACCACCTCGGACTCGTATTGCGCCCCAGCTCCAGCTAGATATTTGCGTTCAGCTTCTGGGATCCCAATGCGTTCAAAAGTTTCTTTGATTTTATCGGGTACATCTTCCCAACTGCGTTCTGGCTGATTGCTGACGGTCTTGTAGTAAGTGATGTTATCAAAGTCGATTTCTGATAGATCTGCTCCCCATTTAGGCATTGTTCGTTTTGTAAAGTGATCGTAGGCTCTCAAACGGTAATCCAACATCCAGGTCGGCTCTTGTTTGCGTTTTGAAATCTCACGAACGGTTGCTTCCGTTAATCCTTTTCCCGTTGTATAAATGGATTCCACATCATCATGAAACCCAAATTGGTAATTCTCGCGTTCTGGCACTTCTCCCATTATGTGACACTCCTTACTTTTTTGCTGTAATCTATTTTTCAACCAATGCTTTTTCCAGTGCTTTCCATGACAAAGTAGCACATTTGATACGGGCAGGAAATTTTGCGACGCCATTCAATAAAGCAGCATCTCCCAATTCTTCCAGTTTTGGAGCGTCTTTGCCTTGTACGAGCAGAGAGAATTGATCTGCTAAGGCGAGTGCTTCAGAAACAGTTTTCCCCATCACGGCATCCGTCATCATACTCGCACTAGCTTGACTGATAGTACAACCGCTTCCATCAAAACGAATATCTTTAATCACTTGATCTTTAACGACAAGTTGTAGTTGCAGCACATCCCCACAAGTCGGATTAAGCAACTCGATTTGAGTCGTTGACTGCTCTAATTTCCCATGGTGATGTGGATGACTAGAGTGATCCAAGATGACTTGACGGTACAATTGATCCAGTTTAGTTAAGGCCATGAGCAAAAAACTCCTTTGTCGCCAGCAATGCTTCAATAAATTTATCCACATCTGCTGTCGTATTGTACAGATAAAAACTCGCTCGAGCGGTTGAATCGGCTGATAATCTGCGCATCAAGGGTTGAGCACAATGATGGCCAGCTCGAATCGCTACCCCTTCCATATCCATAGCGGTTGCCACATCATGTGGATGAAGCCCATCTAGGTTGAACGTTACAATACCGGTTCGTTTTGCTATATCCTTTGGTCCATAGACTATTAATCCTGGAATCGCTATTAATTTTGGCCATAAGTAAGCCATCAAGCTTTTTTCGTGTTCTTGAATCGTTGACAAGCCAATCGTTGATAAATAATCAATGGCTGCACCTAGTCCAATGGCTCCGGCAATATTAGGGGTGCCGGCTTCAAACTTCCAAGGCAATTCTTTCCACGTACTGTCTTGTTCATCCACCACAGCAATCATTTCCCCACCAAATTCAACGGGGTCCATTTGTTCTAATAAGGTACGTTTCCCGTACAGCACGCCAATGCCAGTCGGTCCGACCATCTTATGTCCACTGAAAGCATAAAAATCAGCTTCCAACTCTTGGACATCCACCGGCATATGCGGAACAGCTTGCGCTCCATCGACCACTAATACGGCTCCTCTTGCATGGGCCAGTCGTGCAATGTCTTGAATCGGGTTAACGACCCCAAGTACATTGGAGACGTGCGCCAACGCTACGATTTTAGTCTTCTCGCTTAATTGAGCGTGGAAACTCTCCATGTCCAACATGCCTTCTTCTGTCAGCTCGATATACTTTAATGCAGCACCGGTTTTCTTAGCTAACTGCTGCCAAGGAATCAAATTAGAGTGATGTTCCATCACTGAAATCAGGATCTCATCTCCTTGTTGCACATTTGCTTCACCGTAGCTTTTAGCTACCCAGTTCAAACTGGTCGTGGTGCCGCGGGTAAATAGGACTTCTGCTGATTCATTGGCATTGATAAAGTGCCGTACTTTTTCACGCGCTGCTTCGTAACCTGTTGTAGCTCGTTCAGCTAAGGTGTGCACACCGCGATGGACGTTGGCATTGGCTTCACGGTAATACGTTTCAAGAGCAGCCAATACGGCTGTTGGTTTTTGAGTGGTCGCCGCATTATCTAAATAGACTAACGGTTCATCGTTGATAATTTGAGTTAGAATTGGAAAATCATTTTTCACTTGTTCGGCTGAAAAACTCATTTGCTTAACTTCCTTTCAATCGTATCCACTAATCCGTCACGCATAACTTTCAGTGGTATCGCCGCAATCACGGAACCTAGGAAGCCACGAATCACTAACCGTTCGGCTTCTTGTTTCGGAATACCTCTACTCATTAAGTAATACAATTCTTCCGGATCGACTCTGCCTACACTGGCTGCGTGTCCAGCAGTAACGTCATTTTCATCAATCAATAAAATTGGATTGGCATCTCCTCTGGCGTGTTCGGATAACATTAAGACACGGCTTTCTTGTTGGGCATCCGCACCTTTTGCGCCTTTGATAATGTGTCCAATACCATTAAACGTTAGCGTTGATTTATCTAGAATCACACCGTGTTGCAGAATATGACCAATCGTATTGCGACCATAATTGGTCACGCGTGTATCGATGCCTTGGATCTGTTTGCCCATACTGATGGCAACGATTTTCACAGCACTGTGTGCACCTTCTCCAATCAAATCGGTATCAAAGTCGGCCACCACATTTCCGGTATTCATCACACCCATTGCCCATTCGATAGTCGCATCTTTCAAAATGTGGCCGCGACGGTTGATATACGTTGTCGTATTTTCACCTAATTGGTCAACCGCAGAATATTTCACTTTCGCTCCTGGATTAGCAATCACTTCCACAATGATATTAGCGGTATTTTTTTCAGTCCCAATTGTTTCATATTTTTCCACATACGTAAATTCACTATTGGTATCCGCAAAGATCAATACGTGTTTAATCCAACTATTTTGGACTTGACTGTTTTGCACGTACAGTGCTTCCAATGGTTCTTCAATCACAACATTTTTAGGAACATACAAGAATAATCCACTCGTCATAAAGGCTGTATGGAAAGCCGTTAGTTTGTCTTCATCGTGCGCGACTGCCAACGTCATATAGACTTGTTCGACTACATCTGGGTGTTCTTGTAAAGCCGTAAAAATATCGGTGAAAATAACCCCTTGTTCATAGTATTTCATGGGCAATTGTTCCATAACCGTTTGATTGCCGACTTGAATCACGCGCGGAGCATCATTATCGCCCGTTAAGAAATCTTCCGCTAATAGAATTCCTTCTTCATAGCTGAACAAATCTGGCACTTCAAACAATGGCCAGCGTTGGTACTTGACGCGCTCAAATACTGGCAATTCCAATCCATCAATTTTCGCTAAAGCTGTTTTCCTCAATTCCAGCATCCACAGCGGTTCTTCTTGCATCACTGAAAACTGCTGAACAGCATCAAGATAAGCATTAAAATTTGTCTCTTTCATCTTGATCCTCCTTAATCATCTTCCAATACAATATCTAAACCAAGTTCATCACGAATGCCTTTATAGCCTTCTGCTTCCAAGCGTTTAGCGAGTTCTGGCCCACCAGTTTTTACAATAATACCGTTCATCATGACATGCACCACATCGGGGGTCACATAATTCAATAAGCGTTGGTAGTGAGTAATAATCAATGCACCAAAATTTTCGCCGCGCATCGCATTTACCCCTTTTGAAACGACTTTCAATGCATCGATATCTAGACCTGAATCAATTTCATCTAAAATGGCAAATGTCGGTTCGATCATCATCAATTGCAAGATCTCATTGCGTTTTTTCTCGCCACCAGAAAAACCTTCATTCAAATAGCGTTCAGCCATTTCTTCTGGCATATCTAATACTGCCATCTTTTCATCTAACTTTTGGATAAACTTCATAACCGAAATTTTATCGTCTTCTGGTCTGCGAGCATTGATTGCGGCACGCATAAACTCAGCATTGGTAATCCCAGCAATTTCACTTGGGTACTGCACTGCTAAAAACAATCCAGCACGCGCACGTTCATCAACAGCCATTTCCAATACGTTTTGTCCATCTAATAAAATCTCACCTTCTGTTACGATGTAGCTAGGATGCCCCATGATGGCTGCCGAAAGAGTGGATTTCCCAGTTCCATTTGGTCCCATAATGGCATGGATTTCATTGGTATTCATGACTAAATTTACGCCTTTTAAAATTTCTTTCTCTTCAATGGACACATGCAAGTTTTTCACTTCAAGTACTGACATAAGTTTCATTCGCTCCTGTGCATTAGATTTTTTTCACAAATCATGAGTGTTTAGCTTTTTGCTTTCATAGCTTATATTTTAGACTAAGCTTCCTACTTTCGCAATCTTATTAGCCATGGCTATGGGTTTACTTTTCTGCTTTGAATCAAGTAAACTGATAAAAGGAACTATTAAGAAGTTTAGCTGAATTTTCTAAGCTACTTTTATAGTTGTTCAGCTCGTCAAGAAAGGAATGATTTTCATGAAACCTCTTATTGGAATTGCCGGAAATATCTTATTAGACCACGCCGCTATGAATGGTTTTCCAATCACTTATACACCGCAAGGATTTGTTAAAGGCGTTCAGCAAGCGGATGCGATTCCTGTAGTTTTTCCAATCAGTGACCCACACGAAGCTAAAGAATACATGTCGAAAGTGGACGGACTTTTGTTGGCTGGCGGACAAGATGTATCACCATTACTATTTGGCGAAGAACCTAGTTTAAAACTAGGTGCCACTAACCCAGCTCGTGATGCTTTTGAGATTGCTCTTGTAAAAGAAGCACTTCATCAGGCCAAACCCATTTTTGCAGTCTGCCGTGGTCTTCAATTATTGAATGTCGCTTACGGTGGCACACTTTATCAAGATGTTTCGGATTATCCTGATTTAGCTGTCCAACACATTCAACTGACTCATTTTGAGACTGGCGCTCATACGATTACAATTGATCCTGATAGTACGATTGGAAAAATCTTTGGCGATCAATATGTAGTGAATACTTATCATCACCAAGCAATCAAAAATTTAGCTGACCCTTTTAGAGCTGTCGCTTGGAGCAAAGACGGATTAGTCGAAGCCTTTGAAGCTAAATCGTCTAGTCAAAGTATTGTCGCTGTGCAATGGCACCCTGAATTAATGCTGTCACACGATGTCATGATGCAACGTTTGTTTACCGATTTTATTAAACGAGTAATCAAAAAAATGACTTAAAAAAACTAGTTCTGCTTCTTTCCTAAAACAGTAGTGTTCTACTGTTTGATGGTCAGATCATGAACTAGTTTTTTTATTAAAGACTATGTTGAATCAAACGTTGGATTCTTTTTTGCAGCTCGTTTGCTTCTAATTCAGGCATTTCAGGCAACTTATGGCTGTCTGCAGCAGTTGAGATAATCAAAGACATTAGACCCATTTTTTGAGTTAAAGGACCTTTATTGGATTCGATGTTTTGAATCCGAATAAGCGGAATTGTGACTCTTTTTTTTATCAGGATGCCCGAAACAAAATCAATCTCATCATTTTTATATTCCACTTTCCAAGACTGATAATTTAACGTTGGCACAACATAAATGAGTAAAAATCCACCAATAATTGTTACTCCGATAGTGATATAAATACCCGCTTCAGGTAACGCAGTATTGGGCATGATTTGGAACAGAAAGTTATACAGTAAAGTAACGACCACTAAAGGAAGACTATTCATGAACCCGCGAATGCGCCATAGCTTCAATACTTGGGGATGAATCTTTGTTTCCAGTCCCATACTCTTTACTCCTCTCTGTTGTTAAAAACCAATTAAATATTCGTTCACAATCTGCTTCTTCTATAAAAGATAACTGTTTGACCTGGGCGGAATCTCCAAGTGCACTAGATACTTCTACTTTTCCTAAATGACTTTTCTTTAAGAAGGGTGTTTGTTTAACGGTTAGATTTAAGATTCGGTCTCTACGTAAATAAACCGTTTCTGTGCTGATGAATTTAGGCAATTGGAAGGTGATTTCTGCTTCTGAAAGAGTATAGCCTGTTCTTTTGTAACTTCGGTATCCATAAAGAATTGTCAACAAACTCATCACAGCTCCAATAATCCAGGCAAATGGCCATAAAATATAGGATACCAATAGTGATAAACTAATCCATATTAGTAGCGGAACTTGGATAAACCTTCTCCAAGAACGAAGGGGAACAACAGGTTGAGCCGGTTGGCAGATAAACTGCGGTACGATTTCTGCTCTTAAAACAGCCAATTGTTTTGTCTTGACGAGCGGCAGTAAAATGATTTCTCCCTTTTCAGTTGCTTCACTTGTATCTTTTTTATCCGCAACGTTTTCATCACTGGTGATACCTACCGAAAACGTCGTGTACCCTGCTAACTTTTGCACCCAATTCTGCTTTTCCCAAACACTTTGAATATTTGCTACCGCAATCGTCTGACTTTTGACCTCTAGTAATCCTTTTTCAATCGTTAGATAGTTATTCGTTACATCAACTTTGTATTCGAAATTTTTAATAATGGACAGCACACTTCCGATAAAAAACAAAAGCAGAAATACACCTATACTAAGCAACAAAATAGATACAATAGCCGTTTGGCTGACAAAAGTTCTTGCTTGGTCAAAAAGTGCGTCTGGAATGAGTTCGCCAAAAATATTTATCGCTCCAACAAATACGATAAAGCCTTTAATAACAGAACCGCCCATCACATTCATTTTAAGAATATCAACTAAACTCATCGTATAAACGGTTCGGGTCACGCCAGCTTTTTGTAATGAAAATCCGCTATGACGATCAATCTGTGGTTCTGTTGTACTTTTCCTCTCAGATACAAGAAAGGTTTCTTTTAGAAAGTGCAGTTGATTTGCCAATTGCAAGGCATTTTCTTTCGATAAAGCATCTAAAACAATACCTTTTCCTGGTGTTTTGATTTCCAGTTTAGTAGCATTGAAAAAACGGTGAACAATATCTTCACTGTAATCGATGCTTTGAATACGGGTGATTTGAACATCTTTTTCATTTTGAACAAATAGTCCACTTTTAACAACAAAGCGGTTGCCTTCAATCCAATAAGTTGTGCGAACAAATCGCAACACATCAGCTAAGTAAACTAAACCAAAAATCGTAATTGAAAGCACCGTTAAAATCAGTCCAAAACCATCTAATCTAGAACTTGAAAAGGCGAAGAAAATAATTGGCCAGATAAATGAAACCAAGCGACTGTAAGCAGTGGTCACCAGTGTTATCGGGTGTAGTTTTTTTTCATTATACATCTGATTTCACCGCCTTTATTTGTTCTATCAATTGACTTCTCAATTCTTCAGCCTCATGTTTAAGGAGTAAAGGAATCTCATGATTGGTTCCTGCGGTAAAAACTTCAATCATTTGTATGCCATATTTTTTAGTCAGGGGACCTTCTTTTACAACTACATGTTGGATGCGTTCAATGGGAATTAACGTTCTCTTTTTAAAAAACACGCCTTGCATGATTTCTAAATAAAGCGGATGCATTTCGTAGCGCACCGATTTTAATTTCAAATAAGGTAATAAGAATACACTGACTAAAAAATCCGCTACCGGTAAACTAATCCAAATTGCCATCAACCAGTTTGGCCAATCAAATCGCACTGTCAAGAACATTAAAACGCCAAAAAAAGCTAAGGTAAAAAAACTTTCAATAACATTTGTTGTTCGTTCATAGCGAATTACACTTTCATCTAACTTTTTTGTAGGCATTTCCTTATACATGATACTCACTCCTAACCAACTATCCTTTCATTGAGTGTATCATTATCTTGAAAAGAGTACTATCTTAATGTTTCGCTAAATGCATAGAACAACTGCTATTCTACTTGAACCACTCTCTTTTTATATTCCCAAATCCAATTTCCCATACCGTCAACTCTACAAACTAAGAAAACAATCTAAAAATAACCCGCCGACTAAATAATCTAGTTAGCGGGTTAACACCTTATTCAGATTGCATGATTTTTAATTTTTATCATGACTTAATTTGATTGCTTATAAATTCTGGAGGAATAAGATTACTTGTAGCCCTGTTAAGGATTCAAGCCTCAAACACAGCATTAATGCTCCAGCGATTATGCTTGTATTTGAGGTTTGAAAAATCTTAAGACCTAAGGCTTAAGACGGTCTCAGGGCTCTTACAAGCAAACCCGTCCGTCTATTCCATAAGAATTTTTTTGAAGCATCCACACCATTTATAAAAAATAGTAGTTCCTTTATTTCTACTGGTTTGAATAGGTTTATTCTGTTACGGGAACGACTGCCCCATCCCATTCTTCTAAGATGAAATCTTGTACTTCTTTAGATTTTAATACTTCAACCAATTTCAAAATAGCTGGATCTTCAGCATCTTCTGAGCGAACGGCAATAATGTTTGCATATGGTGAAGAAGAACTTTCAATAGCAATTGAGTCTTCAAGCGGGCTGATATCTTGATCCACAGCAAAGTTTGAATTGATAGCAATCAACTCTGCTTCATCTTGTTGGTACAATGTCGTCATCAAAGCTGGATCATTTTCGTATTCAAATTTCAAGTTCTTAGAATTTTTGTCAATATCGTCAAACGTAGCTGTGGTAAGATCCACACCATCTTTAATCGTTACAAGTCCGGCTTCTTGGAAAATTCCAATTATGCGTCCCCAGTCTGATTGGTTGTTGCTGACTAAGACAGTTGCACCATCTTCTACCTCATCTAAACTTTTATAACGTTGAGAAAAAATTGCTAAAGGTTCAATATGAATGCTTCCAGCATTCGCAAAATCATAGCCATTTTCTTCTACTGCTGCATCAAAAAATGGAATATGTTGAAAATAGTTAGCATCAATTTCGCCTTCATCTAAAGCCACATTCGGAATCACGTAGTCATTGTAAGTAGTGATATCCAGTTTGATGCCTTCTTCTTCAAGAATCGGTTCAGCAAATTCAAGAATTTCAGCATGTGGCACGTTGCTGGCTCCAATTTTGATTGTTGTATCTTCTGATCCTGAACCAGTCGATTCATTTTTGCTTTCTTCACTGCCACAAGCCGCTAACGTTAAGACTACCCCTGTTGTTACTAATGCTGATAAAAGTGTTTTCTTTTTCATCTTTAAATCCCCCTATTTTCTATTGTTTTAATAATTTAAATCCCCTATTTAAATTGCAGTGTTGCTATTTATCAGCTAATGATTTTTGTTTCTTTTCAGTTAGCTGTTATGCTGACTTACCGTTTATCGACTTTTTTGACAAGCACATCGCCAATAGCTTGGATGATAAAAACGATCACTAAGATAATCAATGTTGCGACTAGTGTTACAGCTGGCTGGCTACGTTGGAAACCATCAAGATACGCTAAGTTTCCTAAACCGCCTGCTCCAATTACACCTGCCATCGCTGTAGCACCAACTAAAGAAATCGTAGTAACTGTAATACCTGATACAATTGCTGGCAAACTTTCTGGAATCAAGACTTTGTAAATGATTTGCCATTTGCTGGCCCCCATAGCTTCAGCTGCTTCAACGACACCTTTATCGATCTCTCTAAAACCAATTTCAACCAGTCGTGCAAAGAATGGTGCTGATGAAAGAATCAATGCTGGTAATGCAGCTACCGGTCCAATAATGGATCCTACAAGCGTTTTTGTGACGGGAATCAACAGCACAATCAAAATGATAAATGGGATTGAACGGAAAACATTGACTAAAATAGCCACTACTCGGTACAGTATTTTGGCAAACACTGTATTTTTTCCATTTGTTTCATACAATAATAGCCCCAGCAATAATCCGGCAAAGAAAATGATTACGACTGATCCAAGTGTCATACTAATCGTTTCAATCGTTGCTTCTTGCATTTTTTCCCAATTGACTTCTGAAAAATCGAGGTACTCTGATAAAACACTGGCTCCAAAACTAAGCTTCGACAACATGTTCTACCACCTCGACTTCTACTTGTAATTTTCTTAACTCTTCAATAGCAATTTGTATTTTTTGACTTTCACCTGTTAGTTGAACATAAAGTGAACCAATTGCACCGTCTTGCGTTTGTTGAATGCTTCCTTGGATGATGCTTAAATCAACACCATCTTCTCGAACAATTTTTGACATAATTGGCATCTTAGCTTGTTTGCCATGGAACGTTAAGTGAACAATCTTTCCTTCAGGATATTCAGCTAATAACTCTTCAAAAATCAGATCCGTATCTTCGCTATCCGGATTTGAATCTTGGCGGATAAAACGTTTCGTTATTTCTTGTTGCGGTTTTTTGAAAACATCTATCACAGAGCCTTCTTCAACAATTTTTCCATTGTCCATAACTGCCACTTTATCACAGATTTTACGAATCACATGCATTTCATGCGTGATCAATACAATGGTTAAATTTAAGCGTTTATTGATATCTAATAATAAATCTAACACCTCATCCGTTGTCTGTGGATCAAGGGCACTTGTTGCTTCATCGCACAGCAATAACGTTGGATCATTAGCTAGTGCTCTTGCAATCCCAACACGTTGCTTTTGACCACCTGACAATTGTGAAGGATAAGCTTTTTCTCTTCCTTCCAGTCCTACCAAACCAATCAGTTCTTTTGCTTTAGCTTCACGTTCTTTTTTAGGCATTTTGGCTAATTCAAGCGGGAATAAAACATTTTCTTCTACCGTTCTTGACCACAATAGGTTGAAATGTTGAAAAATCATTCCGATTTTTTGACGTTCTTTTCTCAGGGATTTCCCCTTCAATTGTGAGATGACTTTCCCTTCAATAGCAACTGTACCATCTGTTGGCATTTCTAAGCCATTAAACATTCGAACCAACGTACTTTTTCCTGCTCCAGAATAACCGACGATACCATAAATTTCGCCATCTTTGACTGAGACATTGATATCTTTTACAGCTGTTAAACTGCCTTGTTTTGTTTGAAACACTTTTTTTACATTTTTTAATTCAATCACTTCAATCACCCCTCTCATTTCATTCAAATAAAAAAACTTTCGCCCTTATACTGAGCATACTTGCTTAGTATAAGGACGAAAGTTTCGACTTTTCGTGTTACCACCTTAATTTGTCAATTTATCACTAAATCAACCTCATACAGTACTTAAGTTTTTTTCAACTTTTTTATACTGTGGCACGTTATCGGGTGCACCCGGAATAGGCTTATGCAAAGCATTCACTTATTCTGCTCAAAGACCATCTTCGGTTCAACTTCCATTACCTTTTTTCAGCAAACAAGGCTCTCTATAAATGGTTATTACGAACGTACTCTTCTTATCATCGCGTTATTGATATTTAACATATTCTAACAGAGCTGTTTTTTTCTGTCAACTTTAATTCTTAAACTTCTGCTGACAATTTTTCAAAAGTACCAGGTTCCACATCTTTCACTTCAAGAATCCAGTTGTCTTTTTCATCTGTACTGTTTAATTTTTCCGGATTATCCGTTAACTCAGTATGAAATTGGACTACGACACCTGTTAAAGGAGACAACAATTCAGTAACTGCTTTTGCTCCTTCTACACCTAGTAATACATCGTTTTCTCTTACTTCAGCTAATGTGTTTGGTAATTCTACAAACATGACTTCACTCAAATCATCTTGACCTTTTTCAGATAAACCGATGCGGTAGTTGTCACCTTCTTTTAATACCCACAAACCATTTTCGCTGTATCTCATTTGTTGTTCCACGTTAACCGCTCCAATCGTTTTTTAGTTTCCATTCCACGTTGTTTCATAAACGTTTGCTTTAAAACCAAGTGTTGTTGTCTTTCCATCCGTCAGCAATGGACGCTTGATCAGCATGCCATCTGACGCCAATACTGCTGCACCTTCCGCTATACTCATACTGGGCACTTTGGATTTCAACCCTAATTCACGGTATCTATTCCCGCTGGTGTTGAAAAAACGGATGAGAGGCAAATCAGACTGCTCTATTAAACTCGTTAGAATTTCTTGCGTTGGCGGAGTCTCAATCATATTTATCGCCTGATAGTCTAACTCATGTTCATCTAACCATTTTCTAGCCGCCTTGCAAGTTGAACAAGTAGGATGTTGATAGAATGTAAGCAATTTTGTTCACTCCAATAACTGTATTTCGTTTATTTGAAATCTTCGTCTTCTTCAGAGAACATGTAGCTACGGTAATGGTACCTCATAGACATGATGAGTCCAACACCCATCATATTTCCTAACAACGCCGTTCCCCCTTGAGAAATAAACGGCAAAGGGATTCCTGTTAACGGAAGCAATCCAATACTCATACCAATATTTTCAAAAACGTGGAACAAAATCATCATGATAACACCTGTGGCAATATACGCATAAAATTCATTTTTCGTATCAAAGCAAATACGAATCATTTGGTAAATCAATAAGAAGTAAATGAAAATCAATATACAACTGCCAAGAAAACCAAAATTTTCTCCAATCGTTGAAAAAATCATATCCGACTCTCGAACCGGTACATAAACTTCTGATGTCCCAAATCCTTTACCAAACATTTTACCTGATCCAATCGCTTTTATACTTTGAATCAGTTGATAAGATGCTCCTCCTGAATCTCCATAAGGGTTCAACCAAGAGTCTATTCGAGAGAATTGATACGGTTTAAAACCTAATTGCAATAAAAAGTCACGATCGTATACGACTAAAGCAAGTAATGTTCCACCAAGTGCTGCAACTCCAGAAAATACTGGCAGAATGATTTTCCATGTAACTCCTGAAATCAGGACTAAGCCAATGATAATGGCAATGAATACCAGCGTAGAACCTAAGTCGTTTTGCAACATAACCAAGAACAACGGCGGTATAGAGGTTAACATAATTTTTCCTAGTAATAAGAAGTCGGCTTTAGAGTAATGGGTTGGGTAATCGCCATTGTGTTTTGTAACTACACGGGCGAGCATAAGGATAAAAGCCACTTTCATAATTTCCGAAGGCTGAAAGGTCAATCCACCTATCTTAAACCAGCTTTTTGCTCCGGTACTAAACTCAAGAGACCGATCATAGAAGAATAACACCAACACTAACAGAAAAAGCCCTACACCATAAGCTATCGGTGCTAGTTTCCATAACTGCTCCGAATCAAACTGCATAATAACAATAATGGCTACTGTACCCACTACGTACCAAATTACTTGCATCAATGTAGCACCAATCCCAGTGTTCCCAGTTAAATAAGTGGTTGAAAAGATAGTCGCAATACTAATAATTGCCAGCAACATGACGGATAAGATAATTCCGTAATCTATTTTTGTTTCTTTATTTTCTGTCATTTTTAAAATTCTCCTTGTGTCCTATCTATCAAAAAACTTCGTTATCAAACTCCATCCATTATATAAGAAAAACAACCTAAAAAAAAGCCTTGTCGCATTTCTTAGAAAAATCTTACAACGCTTCTTGGAGATTAGCGAATGAAGAAAAAAGAAACTAAGTCTTCACTCAGTTTCTTTTTGTTTTTCTACTGTTTTTACTTTTATTAATTTTTTATGTTGAATTGAATCCGAACTATCTGGATATTCTTTTTGCTTGTCATCTTTTTCAGCTTCTTCTTTCTCAAGCTTAACTTCATTAACTGATCTGCCCGTTTTGAATTCAAAGTAAATGGTATTGATCAGTCCACCTATTAATAAAATTATAGCCGATAAATAAAGCCACAACATCAAAACAATGAACACCCCAAAAGTGGCACTAGCGGCTGCTTCTCCTCCAGCATATTTAACATACAGTGTAAAGGCTTGAGATAAGATCAACCAACCTACTGTAGCAAATATAGCACCTGGAAGAGCATATTTAATGTGCAAACGGTGATTCGGTACTAAAAAATAAACCATAGTAATGACTAGAATTAAGACAACTAATAGAACTAACCATTTATAGCCAAAGACTTGCAGAATAAGGCTTAAATCAATTCCAATGAAATCTTGAATAAACAATAAAATTTGTTCCCCAAAAACAAAGATAAAAATTAATGCACCTACAATAGCCACAATGACTAATTGAACTAAGAATGATACTAATCGAACGATAATGAAGTTATTTCTTTTTTCAACGCCATAAACATCATTTAATACATTTTGTAACGCATTAAAAGCCTTACTAGCTGACCACAATGACGTGATTAACCCAATAGAAATAGCTCCACCACTCGAACTGCTCAGATAACTTTCTAGGACTGGTGCTAAGACATTATAAATATCTGGTGGGACAGCTGTTTCTAGCATTGGCAAAATATCTGAAGCATTTATCGGGAAAAGCGGAATAATATTTGCTATAACCAACAATATTGGGAATAGAGATAATAACGTGAAGTAAGCCAACTCAGCTGCATTTGATGAGACTTCCGCTCGTGCCCAATTGGGTTTTACTACTTCTATCAGAGACTTGA
Organism: Carnobacterium sp. AT7; assembly: GCF_000171855.1. Taxonomy (NCBI): domain Bacteria; kingdom Bacillati; phylum Bacillota; class Bacilli; order Lactobacillales; family Carnobacteriaceae; genus Carnobacterium; species Carnobacterium sp. AT7. The sequence continues at coordinate 81,299 of NZ_ABHH01000003.1, forward strand.
ACTTATCTTTGAAAGAAGCTTGTTTTATACTCGTTGTCAAAACGACCACATCCTTTACTTTATGTATAAAAAAATCATAGCATAGATGGGTTTAAAAAGCTTTTAGGACGCTCTTTAAAGAAAGTGAAAATCTAAAAAACAACCCTATAGAAATAGGATTGTTTTTTAGATTTTCATTAATCAAACAGACTTACATTTGGTGTAAATTGTAGTCCATAATTAGTTTATTTATTCCTTCGTCGACAGATCTTACTTTAGACTCTGTTCCTGAGTTGGTCGTTACAGTAACGGTCTGGCCTTCTTCTTGTTGCAATTGACCAATTTTTTCATCATTCACATACAGTTCCAACTCAGTGAAACCTTCTCTATTATTAGGGGTTTCTTTTACTTCTACTTGAACTTTTTTATTTCCTTTTGACATGCGAATGCTCCTTTTTGCAGTTAGTTTCTCCATTAGTATACTGCATTTTAGGGGAAAATTCATTTATTTGTTTAGTTTACTATCATTTCTCAGTCAAAATCACTGACTAAATTAATTAAAAGAACCTAATGCTTCATGATATGGCAGGTTCAAAGACTCCGCAACTTCTTTTTTAGTCAGCTTTCCGTTCATGACATTGATACCTGTATAAATTGTTGAATTCTCTTTAGCTGCTTTGATCAATCCTTTGTTTGCAATTTCTACTGCGTAAGGAATCGTAACATTCGTTAAGGCTAAAGTTGACGTTTTAGGTACAGCTCCTGGCATATTTGCAACCGCATAATGAACAATGCCGTGTTTTACATATACAGGATTGTCATGTGTCGTCACTTCAGAAGCTGTTTCAACAATTCCACCTTGATCAACCGCTATATCAACGATAACTGAACCTTTTTCCATTTGTTTAACCATTTCCTCGGTTACAAGTGTTGGCGCTTTTGAACCTGGAATCAGAACAGCACCAATCACTAGATCTGCTTCTTTAACAGCTTTTGCGATATTGAATTCATTTGACATTAACGTGTTAATTTTATTCTCAAATAAATCATCTAACTCTCCAAGACGTTTTGGGTTTACATCTAAAATCGTTACTTCTGCTCCCAGACCGATAGCAATTTTAGCTGCGTTTGTTCCCGAAACTCCACCACCTATAATGGTTACTTTTCCTTTTTGAACACCGGGTACGCCTCCTAAAAGAATCCCTTTTCCTTGGTTGACACTTTCAAGAAACTCAGCACCAACTTGCGCAGCCATTCTGCCGGCAATTTGACTCATTGGTGTTAAAAGTGGCAATGTGCCATCTTTTCCAACCATTGTTTCATATCCAATAGCAGTAACGCCTTTGCTCATGAGTTCTTTGGTCAACTCTAACGCCGGAGCTAAATGCAAGTAAGTAAAAAGAATCATTCCTTTTTTAAAATACTTGTACTCACTAGGTATAGGTTCTTTCACTTTAATAATCATTTCAGCATTCCAAACTTCCGTAGCTTCTTCTAGTAAAATAGCTCCTGCTGATTGATATTCTTCATCTGTAAATCCAGCCGTCTTTCCTGCACTTACTTCTATCCTAACTTCATGTCCATGTTCTACAAGGCTATTTACACCTGCAGGCGATATAGCGACTCTGCTTTCATTATTTTTAATTTCTCTTGGTATCCCAATTTTCATAATTGACATCCTCCTATATTTTTTAGCGTTTTTCCAACTTTATAGTTCTATTGTAACGCTCAATGAGGTAGAACCCAACTATTTCGATGTATCCTTTTTTTTCAGCTTTTATTCATTAGACATATTTTGTTCATATAAAATACTGTTTTCAAAGTGTTTTTCAAAAGCTATTTTCATTTTGTTTGGAATGTTATATAATCAATTATTGTGATTACGGAGGTGTACTTTATGTTAATCGACATTAACGATGAATTTTTTAATGAGTTACATGATGTTTCAGACTCACTAGAGATGACGGTTGGAGAGTACTTAGAAAATCTCCATGAAAAAAATCAAAGCTTAAAAAACATTTTATTAGATGATAAAGAAGGATTTCAAGAATTCATAAAAGAATTCCATCTTATATTAGATGATTTATTTATCCTTAATCATGAAGCTTTGACTATTGTAAATGAAAATGAAAAGTCTGAAATAATGAAACCTGTATTTATAGAATTAATGAAAATGTCTAGTAGTGACATTACCGTATTGTCTAAATTATACGAAGTTTACCTTCAGTCATCTAAATCAGTCAGTCAATGAATATAACATATTTCCAATTATTTAAATGCAGTTTAACAGTCGAAAAAAACACATCTCAAAAAGATGTGTTTTTTTTCGATCTTGATTATCTGGCAAACTCGTTACGAGTAAAGTGTTGTAATTTTCGTTACATAAGAAAAATTTAGTCGATGAACTAAAGCATAAAACGTTAGGTGGTATAACGCTTATTCGTAAATACTAATTAACTTTAGGTTTAAGTAACAAAAAAATGCACCCAAAGCGAAATTTGGGTGCATTTTAAAGGCCTTCTATAAAAACACAATTCCATTAAAAGATCCCGTATCAGATTTACTTAATGATACGGGATTTTCGTTTTTATTTTTTTATACAGTAGTATCTTCTATTTCTGACTTTAATTCTTTAAACCATTTTAAGTTTACTAAATGATGAAAACGAGAATTTTCGTTCATGCGACGAAAATAATCAATTTTACCAGGTAATTCTTTTGTGTTAGCTAGGTATTCATCGAGAAGAGCCATTCGGGCTTCAGTTTGATCAATTTGTGACTGGATTAATTCTAATAATTTATTTGTATCAAATTCATCTGCAAAGAGTAAAGCCCCATAGAATTGTAAGTTTACATACTCAGCTTTAGTTCCATATTTGGTCATTAATTTTTCGAATTCTTCTATTCCTAAAGACGTGATTTTAAAGGGATGAATTTCACGACCATTTTTTGGACGTATTTGATGTATTTGTTCAATCAAACCTTTTTCTTCAAGTTGTTGTAAATTGTAATAAAATGATCCTTTAGTGAAGTTAACGATATATCTATACTGTTGTTTTTCCATTAAACTTAATAGTTCGTATCCATGAGCGCCAGGGTTTTGAATAAGTAAGCCAAGGATAAGTAAAGGAATCAAGGCTGCATTGCCTTTGCCATTCGTGCTTCGAATTCAGCGTATGTGATTTTACCAAGAGCCAAATTCATACTGTGAATATAAATTAGTTCAGTATTCGAATAGTTAGTGTTTATTTTTAGTGATTGATTTTCATCCGCAAAAGGCTCTACTATATGACACTTTTTTGAATATGCTTCGAAGTAGCGATAACCGAATTTCCTTTGAGAAACGGCGTTAAAATGAATGCCATCTGGATTGGCAGTTAGACCTTCTGCCGATACGAAATAACAATTTTGCTGCTCATGAGCGAATTTGCTTAATTGTTCATTGATTTCTTGAAACTCTGTTGAATACTTTCCAAATCCTGTTTTCCCTAAAAATTCACCAAGCCCACCAATAATTAATGGAACATCTTCAAGTTTTAATTCTTTTCTTAAAGTTTCAATGATAAAAGATAATTTCTCATAATAAGTTTCATGTAGTGAATTATTGCTATCACTTTCGCCTTGATGCCAAAGTATGCCACAGATTTCGCTAGACTCAAGTGCGAAACGAGCTTCAGATAAAGCATGTTGAAAAAGAGTACCTTGCGGATGCCAATCGTTCAAAGTACTGCCACCTTCCGCACAAGGAATCAAACCGATTTCATAATTTGGATGGGCTTTCGACCATGCATCTGCAAAAGATGCTGCTAAACTTACACCAGCAACAGGGCGGTCATAATTAACCGGCTCTGTCATCATTTGCCACTGACCGTTGCGAAGCATTTTTATTTTTTCATTATAGATAGGGTCTACTTCATGCAAGAAGCCACGACCTGCCATATTTGATTGCCCTAACATTAAAAAAGATTTTACCATTTAATTTTCATTCCTTCACTCAATAGTTTAATTAGACCTCAATATTATAGAGTCTAATTAGACTATCGTCAACTCACTGTATCTAGTAACTTTTTAACAAAATAACGATTAGGTCATACAGATGTTAAAAAGACTTTGAAAATCTAACTCTATACTCACGTTACAAAGGTAGGCACAATTGAAAAGTTCGATAATTTCATTAAAGGTAACCTTTAATTCTGGTTCTATAATATTTAGTGTTGGTGACTAAAAATCGCCAGCACTATTTTTCTATAAAATGATAAAAAAATAGAAACAAGCGAAAATCTCCGTTAGAATAAAGTTACGACACAACATTCAAAGGGAGGATTTTCACTTGTCTTAATCTCATTCTATACGACTTGCTTTAGATATTAAAGATAAAAATATCACTTTCGGGGAAAAATAATTGTTCTGAAAAACGAATTAAAGGAAAAAAACCAAAAGTTTTCTATGATAAATTAACGTATCATCCTACCCATTGCGCGAATTGTGGGATGGAAAATAACTCTTATTCTATTATTAAATATGGCTATAAAACCTCTCGAATAACGCTCAATAGCACAACCCACTACCCTACTTATTTAGAATTGAAGAAACAGCTTTTCTATTGTAAAGACTGTCAAACGACCTTTAGCGTATCAAGCGCCTGTATTGAGATATATTTAACAGCTGACTTATTTTACCCGATATGGTAAATATTATTTGCTATTATTCTCCAATATGATAATATATATTATATGACATGGTATATAAAAAAGACCCGTTGCAACCGAGTCTTTAACAGATTATAAATTGAGTTGAGCAACATTTCGATATTCATTTTAAAAATTTGATATTTTATTACGCACCTCTGAAACCCGACCAAGGAAATTCAGTGGTGTTTTTTGTTACTTATTTTTAGCAATTTTGTTCTTTTTCAAAAATAAAACAATGTTTAGCAATAGCAAAACAATGTCTAAGCAATCTTTGATTAAGTCCAATTTATCCAAATATTAATTATCCAATTCCTTAGAGTTCTAAGCATGTTATTTAATTTTCTGATATTGCCCAGCTCCTCACGTTCAAAAGTCGCTGTGGCTCAATTCTTGTCTGTAATAGCATTCTACTATGATTATCCCTTACTGGCAAATAAATAAATTACTATATGTAGTTGTTTTCCTATTGACATATTAAATTAACACTATATGTAGTGGTTCTAAAACTAGGGTTGTGAAAAAAAAGTATTAAGAACGTATATTTACCAATGTTTCAATGTATTTTTTGTTTAATTTTCACATATAAAAAATACATTGAATCTTTTTTTATATTTATTTTAAAAAACTACTCATCTTGCTCTAAAAGCCATATTTTGACGTTTTAAGGCTTTCTGCATATCTATCTACTCTTTTTTATAAGCTTATTTATTTAGCTTCATTATAGACCCATTATTTATCCTTTAGTGTTGTTTGTGCTGTAAGTCCTAATTTTGGGTAAACTCCTCCTAAGTGCTGAAAATTTTACCCAAATAATTTGGTATAAACATTAAAATCTTTTTACGCCAGTAAGCCCTCCCTGTCTGACAACCATCACAACATATCTTCAGATTATTTTTTGCAGTCAAGCCTTTAAAAACACTGCTACCACATCTGAGGATGGATATTTGTTATTGGATGGGAAAAGATCACTTCATTAAGCTACCTCCGTGTCATTTAGTTTCTAATAAGGCTGACTCCGCCTAATATCTTTCATTAATATCAAATGCTCACATCTTATAAAGTCTAGTACATCGGCTTGTGAGTGCCTTTAATGCCTCTGTAGGCAACTAGTATCAATCTAAAGAGTTTTTTGTTTGCTATTTAATTAGTTTTTTCTGTTGATCTTTTTATAAAAATCCCCTTAAACTTGTTACAACTTCTTCCGCATCAATGCCCAAATACTGCGTTGTAACCTCTAAAGACTTGTGTCCTAACGCTTGCTTTACTTATAAACACAACATCAGCTCTCTGTGACCTTAAATTCATTGCAAAACCACGTCTCAATGAGTGAGGATTGATATTTTTAATTTGATAATCTTTAGCTGCTTTGTACATAATTAAAGCCCCTGTAGCTAGTCTTAAATCAAAGAAACTAGTTAAATCCAACACATTTAACAGTTGCTGGAATTGTTCTGGTGTTGTCCCTGCTTTTTGACTTTGAGCGATTTTAATTCTTAGGTTTTTCCAAAATTTATCCTCAATCCAATTGTTTTCATACATGCGATTCAACAACGCTTTGAGAGCTTTTAACCTTATTTGGCACGTATTGTCTGATACATCCATATCTTGTAACCAGTCATAGATATCCGACTTAGTAAATTGGTGGACATATGTAGCACCGGTAAAAAAAGTAAATTCATCAAACCATTTTATATATTCTTTGACTGTTCTTTCTCTCGGCCCCTTCACTTCCATTTGATTGATTATTTCTTTTTTTGCTTCACAACTGTAATTGCTGTTATTCATTTTTTGAATGTCATATCTGCACCAATAACATGATTTAATTCATCAAAATTGGTGAGCGTATGGTAAACTTTTCTATTGTCTTTTCCCGAACCTTTTTTCATTTGTTCGACTCCCTCTCTAAAATCAAGCACAAAAAAGCTTCAGAACATTGATTTATCAACATTCTAAAGCTTTTAAGTTATTACATTTTATGGAGACGAGGGGAGTCGAACCCCTGTCCAAATATATCGGCACCCGGACATCTACGTTCATAGTTGTACTATTAAGGTTTCGCTCAGTATTAGCCGCACAACAGGCATCATATATCGCTAGTCTGATGATCTCTTCTAAAACTTGCAGACGGAAAGGTTTAGCGTATCCCACTTATTATAGGACCCTTGCTCGAGCACATGGGCGATACCGAGAGGATCTACACTAAGCTGTTATTACGCAGCTAAAGCGTAAGAGTTATTATTGTTTTTATCAGTTATATTTAACTGTAACGTTTTTACGTAGCCGTAACCTACGAAACGCCATCCAAGCTCGACCTATACCTGTCGATTCCGTAACGTCCCCTAAGTGATTGGGTTGTGTGTACAGAAAGAATGATTTAATACATAAATCATCTTAAGTTAACTCTCTAAGAGCATTATACCACATTTTAACGGAAAAGAAAATACGTTCGCTTCAATTGAACTGTATCAATAGATTGGATGAGTTTGGTTGATGATTGTTCTGTCTCATTTCTATTTACTTTAATCCTGTCCCATTAACTTTTTCAATACCGCTTTTTGAGCATGCAATCTATTTTCTGCTTCATCAAAAACTACTGAGTGGATACCATCAATCACTTCTGCCGTTACTTCTTCACCACGGTGTGCAGGTAAGCAATGCAAGAAAATAAAATCTTCTTTGGCATGATGAGTTAGCTCTGCATTCACCTGATAAGGCAGAAAGTGTGTTGTCCGTTCTGTTTCTTCCGCTTCCATTCCCATACTTGTCCAGACATCCGTTACTACAATATCGGCATTTGTTACTGCTTCAACCGGATCATAAGTAAATTGAATAGACGCTCCTGTTTGTTCTGCTTTAATTTTAACTTTTTTAAAAATAACTTCTAATGGTTCATATCCTTTTGGACTAGCTATAGTCATATTCATTCCCATAATGGCTGCCCCTTCCATTAGTGAATGAGGCATATTGTTATTTCCATCTCCTATGTAGGCTAAATTCAACCCTTTTAGTGCCCCTTTTTTTTCGTAAATGGTCATAAAATCAGCTAGAACTTGCATCGGATGATGTTCGTTAGTCAAGCCATTTATAATAGGAACAGTTGAATTTTCAGCAAACTCTTCAATTATTTCATGACCAAATGTTCGAATCATCAGTCCATCGACATAACGCGAAAGAACTTTAGCAGTATCCGCGATACTTTCGCCTCTCCCCAATTGAATATCTTTAGAACTTAAAAACAAGGCATGTCCGCCTAGTTGGGTCATTCCAACTTCAAAAGACACCCTTGTCCGTGTGGAAGACTTTTCGAAAATCATACCTAGTGTTTTTCCTTGTAAGTAAAGATGAGGAATACCTGCTTTAGTTTGTTCTTTCATAACGATTGCTTCCTCAATAAGCAACGTTACCTCTTTTTCTGTCAGATCAGCTACCTGTAAAATATTCTTTTGATACCCTTTCGATTTTGTTTCTGTCATGATGGATTTGCACTCACTTTCTTTTCGTTTTTCTCTTCTACGAGCTGCAATACGTAATCTAATTTGGTAATAAATTCATTTATTTCTTCAATTTCGACGGTTAAGGGTGGCAAAATACGCAAAACCCCTTGTCCAGCTGTTAAGGTTAAAATATGCTGCTCTTGCAATAACGTTACGAGTTTTTTTGCTTCCACATCTATTTCAATTCCTATAAGGAAACCGAGCCCTTTCACTTTTTTTATAACGCTAGAACGACTTGCCACTTGTTCTAATTGTTCCTGCAGATAAGCTGCTTTTTGTTGCACTTCTCTCAAAAATCCAGGTTTAACCATTGCCTGTAAAGTAGCTATTCCCGCCGTCGCTGCTAAGGGATTCCCACCAAATGTGGTCCCATGAGTTCCATGAGTAAAAGACGCAGCGATATGCTTTTTGGCTAACATAGCTCCAATTGGAAAACCAGATCCCAACCCTTTTGCTAAAGTCATTACATCCGGTTCAATACCATATTGTTCATACGCGAATAATGTTCCTGTTCTTCCCATCCCCGTTTGAACTTCATCGACCATCAATAGAATATCCTCTGTTCTGCAAATATTTTGTAACGCATGAAGCCATTCTTTTTGGGCTGGGTTAACCCCTCCCTCACCTTGCACCAACTCCAACAGTACTGCCGCTGTTTTACCATTAGGAATTTTTTCCAAATCAGACAGTTCATTAAAGGCTAACGTTCGTACGCCAGGCATCAAAGGTGTATATCCAGTCTGGACCTTTTCTTGCCCCGTTACGGACATTGTAGCGTAAGTTCTTCCATGAAAGGATTCTTTAAAAGATACAACCGATGTACGTTCTGGATGCCCATGATCTTTTGCATATTTGCGCGCGATTTTCAATGCTGCTTCATTTGCTTCTGCTCCACTATTGCAAAAAAAGACTTGGTCAAATAAAGAATGTTGAACGAGTCCTTTAGCTAGTTCTGTTTGAGAAGGAATCGTGTACAAATTAGAACAATGCCAAAGAGTATCTACTTGTTGGTGCAATTTTTGTGTGATTTGATCAGGAACATGACCTAAGTTACAAGTTGCAATGCCCGATGTGAAATCTAAGTACATCTCATTTTTCTCATTCCATACATGCGTCCCTTTGCCTTTTAGAACTGTAATCGGAAAACGCGCATACGTTGCCATCAGAGCAGATGGTTTATTTTCTTTAGACATACGCCGCTTCCTCCTTATAAACAAATTTTGTTCCCACTTGATTTCCTTTTAAATAACTCGCAATGTCTTCTGGTTCTAAGCCATTAAGAATAACTGCTTGTTTCATTTGGATAGACAGGCTTCCAATTGCTGAACGTACTTTAGGAATCATTCCATCAGTAATGATTTCATCTTTAATCAGTTGTTCAGCTTCTCCTTTCGTTAATGAAGAATATATTTTCAGTTCATTCTTCTTTCGCTTCATGACGCCAGGAACGTTGCTGATAAAAGCTAACTTACCACCTAAAGCTTTTGCAACCGCCGACGCTGCCATATCTCCATTGACATTATAATGCTGTCCCGTCTCATCCATTCCAATAGGCGAAATGACTGGAATAACGTTGTTTTCGAGTAAGTTCATTAGAAAATCAGTATTAACTTCAGTAACTTCTCCCACAAATCCAATAGCTTCTGTTGTCTGAATAGGGATTACCTTCAGTAAACCATGATCAATACCACTCAACCCAATAGCTTGCAGTTGTTGGATTTGACATTGAGTAACAATCTCATTATTAATTGAACCACTTAAAACCATTTCCACTACTTGCAAGACTTCCGTTGTCGTTACGCGCAATCCATTGATGAAGGTTGTAGGAATGTCTAATTTCTTTAATAAGTCATTTATCATTGGTCCACCACCATGAACAATCACCGGATAACATTTTTTTGTCTGCTGCAAATGAGCAATTGTTTTGTAGAAAGACTCTGGTAATTTGTCTTGTATACTGCCACCGATTTTCATAATTAAGATATCCATTTTCTCACCTCATGTCCGATACGATGAATTAATACGAATGTAATCATAGGTCAGATCGCAGCCCCATGCTGTTGCTGTTTGAACGCCTTGTTGTAAATCAATCGACAACTTTACCTCGTCTTTTATTAAAGTAAGCATGACCGCTTCTTCATCGAAGGGAATACCTATTCCTTTTTCAACAACTGCTGTATCGCCAATTAAAATTTTTACGCATGCCGGTTCAATTTTTTGATTGCTGTATCCAATGGCTGATATAATCCTTCCCCAATTGGCATCTGAGCCGTACATCGCAGTTTTAACTAAATTTGAAGAAATGACTGTTTTGGCAATAGCTCGAGCAGCTTCTAGTGTTTCGGCTCCTAAAACCTCTACTTCGATTAATTTGGTAGCTCCTTCTCCATCACGTGCAATAGATTTAGCCAGTATCTTGCAAACGTATTGAAAACCTGCCATAAATTTAGTCCATTGTGGATGACTTTTAGTTAATACGCTATTTCCTTGTGTGCCATTTGCCAGAGCAAGGACCATATCGTTCGTACTTGAGTCTCCATCAACTGTGATCATATTAAACGTCTGATTAGTCGTAGATTTCAGCGCGTATTCCAAACTTTCACTATCAACAACAGCATCTGTTGTAATAAAACCTAGCATTGTCGCCATATTAGGATGAATCATGCCAGACCCTTTTGCAGCTCCACCAATGGTAATCATCTTCCCATCAATTTCCAGTTCAATCGCAATGTGTTTGGTTTCAATATCAGTCGTTAAAATAGCCCGTTCAAAGTTTGTTACCTTTTGACACAGTGGGTCATTCAAGTACTGGATACCTTTCTTGATAGGTTCAAAGGGCAACGGAACACCAATGATTCCTGTAGAAGCAATCGCTACTAAATGCTCATCGATGCCCTTTTCATAAGCTACAAGTTCGGCAGTTGCTTGAGCTTTTAATAACCCATCCTCGCCGGTACAAGAATTAGCATTACCAGAATTCACCACTATTGTTTGGATTTTTTGGGCTTTATCTACATGTTGTTTGGTTAGTTTAAGTGGAGCAGCTTGAAAACTGTTTAGGGTATAAACACCTGCCGCAGTCGCTGGAATCTCAGAATGAATCCAGCCGAAATCAAGCGCTGATTTGCGTAAACCAGTATGTACACCTCCAGCGGTAAAACCTTTTGGCGAGGTCACATGACCGTCCTCTACTATATGAATTGTTTGTATGGGTTGTTTTATATGGGTCAACATTATTTATCTCCTCACTTTTTTAAGGGTATATTGGGCTATTCTCTAGTCCTTCTTGAATAGGCCAGTCATTCATCAAATTCATATTTTGGATTGCTTGGCCGGCTGCTCCTTTAACCAAATTATCTATCGCTGTAACGATGATCAACTGTTGGGTTCGCTCATCTACATGAATACCAATAGCAACATAATTGCTTCCAATAACTTGTTTTGTTTGCGGTAGTGAACCTAGCGGATGAAGTCGAATAAATGGATCTTTTTCATAAAATTCTTGATACAATTGCCATATTTCTTTTGCTGTTTTTGATTGGTTTAGCGGTACATACATGGTGCATAAGAGACCTCTAGTCATTGGAACCAAATGAGTCGTTAACGTTACGTTTATTTCCTCACCCGCTTCTTTTGATAGATAATACTCAATTTCAGGTGTATGCTGGTGCTCTCCAAATTTATAAGGAATGAGTGATTCATTCATTTCTGAAAAATGCGTCATACTCGAGAGTGTACGTCCTGCCCCTGAAGTACCACTTTTAGCATCAATAATGATTCCTTTTTTTGTGACTAATCCAGTTTTAATAATAGGAATTAATCCCAATAAAGCCGCGGTTGAATAACATCCTGGATTAGAAATAAAGACCGCTTTTTTTATTTCTTCTGGATAAATTTCAGCTAATCCAAACGTGGCTTTTTCTTGTATGTCACTTTCCGGAGCTATTTTTTTGTACCATTTCTCATAATCTTTTTTTAGCAATCTAAAATCCCCACTTAAATCAACACATTGCAAAGACGTTTTTAAAACATCCGGAATCAACTCCTTGCTGATACCCGCTGGAGTTGCGAAAAATAACAAATCCACTTCTTTTTCCAAGTATGAAAGATCGTATTCAATTAAAGGTTTTTCCATACTATTTTTTAGATGAGGATATAAATCGCTTAACAACTCCCCGTAATGAGAATGCGAAATAATTTCCGTAACGGTTACATACGGATGATGGTTTAATAAACGGATAAGCTCTAAAGCGCTATATCCCGTTGCACCAATAATAGCCACTTTCATCATTCCTTAACCTTCTTTCATGTAATTTTAATTATTATCAGTATAACAAAAAGTATTATTTATGCAACTAAAAAGATAAAATTAATTAATTTATACATATATTATACTTTTAATGTATATATAATGTATAATAACTAAAAAAAGAGCCATCAGCGTAATGCTGACGACTCTTATTAACCTAAAAAATTTATTTAATTAAATCATAAAATTCTAACCCTTCAATAATTCCACCTTCGATGTGACTGGAAGTGACATAATCAGCTGCCGTCTTCAACGCATCTATCCCATTTTCCATAGCGACACTATAGTCAGCATGAGTTAACATTTCTAAATCATTCGGGCCATCTCCAAAAGCATACGTAGGAATCTCATCAAACTGCATTAATTTGACCAATGCTTGAATACCTGTAGCTTTTGAATTGCCTTTCGTGATTACATCTATGCTGTATGGCGTATTCCTGTAAAAAGATAATTCAGGAAACTCCTCTCTAAGCTGAGCATCAACCGACGTATCTGTGGTGAGAATCAACGACATCAATACTTCTTCGTTTAAATGAATTTCTGCATCGATTGGCGGTGTTTTAGCATGAATAAAATTGTACGCACTATCTACCTCTTTCGAAGCATTAGTAACGCGAATTTTATCACTCGTGTAGAAAGATATCGCCAAACCTAACTTATCAGCTGCTTTTTTTAAACGAATTAACAGCTCTTGCGGCATCTGACTACGATAAATTTCTTTGCCTTCATACATAATGTATTGACCATTAAGCGTGATAAACGATTCAATAGGCGTTGCATCTAAGACGTGTTGAATCTCAATCGGGCTTCTTCCTGTTGCGATAAACGGAACTCCCCCATTTTCTTTCAACTTTTCTAAAGCAACTATCACTTCTTGGTCTACTTCAGATTTATTATTTAATAGCGTTCCATCTAAATCGAAAAAAACTAAAGCTTTTGGCAATACCATAAGAATCTCCCTTTTTTTGAATCTATCAGCTAAATTAATTTTCTGAATCTTTAAAATGACCTACTTCATTGTATACTTCTAAATGGTATTTTCCATTGTAGTATTTAACAGCTGAGACACTTGCATTTAATAGTGGCTGCGGATTTTCAAGTTCTGGAACTAAATTATTTAATAAATAGCGAATAGTATTTCCGTGAGCAACAATCATGACTTTATCTCCTGTATCACGGTGTTTATTGATTAATTTAAGCAAACCTTGTTCGACTCTCAACCAAAAAGTTAAAAAATCTTCTGCATCGTGATACGGATCTGCTTTTTTAAATGCATTCATTTGTTCAGGAATAGACGTTTCAGCCCACATCTCAGCAACACTTGAGTAACCCATTGTTTCATTTACTTTTGCCCAAGTTTCATCCACATCGCTTCCTTCAAATGAACCAAAGAAAACTTCGCGAAATTCCGGCATTGATTTTAATGTCAGGTCTTTACCTTTTTTATTTTCCTCTAAAATAATAGTGGCTGTTTCAATTGTGCGGCTCAAGTCACTTGTATAAGCTGCATCAAATTCAACATCTGCTAAACCTCGTCCGCTTCTACGAACATCATCACGTCCTTGAGGTGTCAAAGGGGTATTAGACCACCCTTGCATTCTTTTATAATGATTAAAATACGTTTGTCCATGACGAACAAAATAAAACGTGCAACCTTCTTCCATGAAAATCTCCTCCTGTACAGTAATAGAATCAATCATTCTTTTATCCTTCTTATTGTACCAAAAAAATGCACGATAATATAAATATCCGTTTAGGATTAGGTAAATATTTGATTAACCTCTTTGGAACTCATTTGAGTATAGTATAATTTTGTCTCGGTTTTTCAATAACATCTCCGTTACGGTAGGCTTCTAGCAATATTTTCAAATCACCGACTTGTTTAGTCAATTCTTTACCTACATCGGTTTCTCTTACCTTCTTACGGTCTAGCTCTCGGTCAATCACTCTTCTTGTAGACATGATATCTATTTCATTTTCAATCGCCTCATTTACAGAAGTAAAGGGTTGATGCGAAACTAAAACCATCCCATAAGAGTTATATAGCAGAGTATAGCCGGCTAATCCCGTCGTTCCTTGATAAGCTTTTGAGAATCCACCATCAATCACAATAATGCGACCATTTGCTTTTATCGGGTCTTCACCACGTTTTTCTTTTACTGGTGTATGTCCATTGATAATATGCCCTTTAAGAGGATCTAAACCAAACTCACTTAATATCATTTCACACGTTTGTTCATCATTCCGCATTTTGTAATATGCATTTTTCTTTTCTTCATGTGTAGCTTTCTCTTTAATATAATAACGTTCAAAAGTAGTCATTTGGTCTTTTCCAAATAACGAAGAAACGGGTCCTGTCCATAAGTACCACACATAATCCAAATATTTCTCGTTATTTTCATGGTCTTTGTTCAAGTAACCTTTACGCAGTATTTCTTCAAATTTATCCAATAAATTTCTGCCAGTATATTGTTTTCCTTGAATATCCATTCCCATAAAACTACCGGTTTCAGTCAATGGTATACAGCCGTGAAACAATAGATTGTCATTATACGTTAAATACATACTGCCTTTGCTATATAAATAAGAAATGTGTTTCTGCAGACGTTCACAGTTTTTGAAAGCTGAAACCAATTTTTCAACGACCATTTCTTCCTCTGCTGTTAATTTGTAGGGGTCAGCTGGGTCAATAGTTGGAAAATTCGTATTCAATAACGGGTACTCTATCCCTTTAATGAATATTGTTCCCTTTTCATAATCAATCCCATTTAAAACTAACCGGTGGTCTAATTGAAAATCAGGATGCCTTTTAATGATTTCTCCTTCAAGTTTAAATTGGATGACTGAAATAGCTTGATGCATTTTAGTAATTTGACGTATTTCATCTTCAAAATAATCTTTTTTATCTGGGTCCACTTTCGGGTAAAAACAGCTTTCTAAATCTTCTGGATAAGTCATTTCTGCAAAGGTAAGCAACTGACGCAATGAAATGCCATAAGCATCTTCTATAATTTCCAAATTGTCATAACGAGCACTGATACGCAACACATTTGCAATACATACAGCTGAACCACTGGCCGCACCCATCCATAAAATATCATGGTTGCCCCATTGGACATCAACCGAATGATGTTCCATCAGTGTATCAATAATTTTATCGGGATAAGGGCCTCTATCATAAATATCCCCCACCACATGTAATTGATCGACAACCAAGCGTTGAATCAGATAAGAAATAGCCGCAATAAACTCAGCCCCCCTATCCAACGCAATGATATTATCAATAATTTCACTATAGTAATCTTCTTTATTTGTGTAGCCGTCTCCGTCTTTTGATAGCAGCTCTTCAATAATATAAGCAAATTCATTGGGCAAAGCTTTCCGAACTTTTGAGCGAGTATATTTTGAAGCAACAAACACGCATAATTCGATTAATCTAGATAACGTAATACTATACCATTCATTTGTTTCCTCTTGATTTTCAAACTCATTGCGAACTAATCGAATTTTATTTTCAGGATAATATATTAATGTCGCTAGACTATTCATTTCTTTTTGACTTAAACGATTATGAAAAATTTCTTTAATCTTTTCTTTTATATTGCCTGATCCATTTCTTAGCACATGTTGAAACGATTCGTATTCTCCATGAACATCACTAACAAAATGCTCCGTACCTTTAGGCAGATTCATGATAGCTTCTAAGTTAATGATTTCAGTAGTTGTCGCCCCTATAGTCGGGTACTCTTTAGCTAATAACCTTAAATATTTTTTAGTTAAGTCCATGTTTTCTCACCCCTTTATAATCTATACCAAATCATTATACCATGTTTCTTATGTTTTATTTTTTTGTTAGAAAGGCTAAAATAGTTCTCGTGTTTTTTAAAGAGCGTCGCTATTGCACAAAATACCGCTAATAAAAAAAGGCCTAAGACTGTTTGTCTGAGACCTTTTTGATACTATTAGCCAGTTGTTACTGCTTCAGCAATATCGGTTTCCATCTTTTCAGGTTTGGTTGTTGAGCCAAATCGTTTAATGATTTCGCCATCTCGACCAATTAAAAATTTCGTGAAGTTCCACTTAATTTTCTTATTTCCTGTTTCTGATGTTAAATATTGATAAAGTGGATCTGCATTTTTACCATTTAACAGTATTTTTTCATGAAGTTGGAAAGAAACACCAAAATTCTTTTGACAAAAGCTGGCAATTTCTTCACCTTCACGAGGTTCTTGATTCATAAACTGATTTGAAGGAAACCCTAATACAACTAGTCCTTGATCTTTATACGTTTGATACAATTTTTCTAAACCTTCTAATTGAGGGGCCAGACCACATTCGGTTGCTGTATTCACAATTACCAAAATTTTTCCTTTGTATTTTGAAAGCGAAACTTCATCTCCACTAATTTCCTTGACCGTATAATCGTAAACAGACATTGTTAGTCCTTCTTTCACATACTATATTTTTAGATACTTCTTCTTGTCCTTACTTTACATCACTTACTTTATCAAAGTCAAAAGGAATGACTTTGATAACGCAACTTCTGCTTATCTTGATCTTAACGCTCGATCCAGTTCACGTTTTTGATCTTTTCGTTTTAAATCTTCTCGTTTATCGTATTTTTTCTTCCCTTTTGCTAAACCGATTAATACTTTTGCATAGCCATCTTTTAAATAAACTTTTAAGGGAATCAATGTATTTCCGCTAGATTTCGTTTCTCCCAATAAGCGCACAATTTGTTTTTTATGCATCAACAATTTTCTTGTTCTTAATGGATCATGATTAAATTGATTTCCTTGTTCATAAGGACTGATATGAACATTATGCAAAAAAATCTCACCATTTTGAATTTTAGCGTAACCATCTTTTAAATTGATTCGACCTGCTCTAATAGACTTGATTTCTGTTCCTTGCAATACTATCCCAGCTTCTACTGTATCTAATATTGAAAAATCATAACTTGCTTTTCTATTTTGAGCAAGTACTTTACCTGTACCTTTTGGCATCAATAATCGCCTCCTGACTCATTCGCTCTAAATTAATTTTTCTTTTTAGGTTTTTTAGCCTTCGCTACATCTTTATAAAAAGGTTTGCTTTTCTTTTTACTGCTTCCCTCTTGTTTAGGTTTATAGGTAGATGAACTTTCTTTTCCTCGACGTTGGCTGTTGCCACGACCTCTGCCTTGTGTTGAACGTTTAGGTCCATCATACTTAGGTGCATCTGGATCAGGAACAAGTTCAAAATCAATCTCACGTGTTTCGGGATCAGCTTTTGTAATTTTCACTTTCACTTTTTGTCCAATGCGATAAACCACACCAGTTCGTTCTCCAACAAGCATCATTTGTTCTTCGATGTAGTTAAAGTAATCATCTTTCATATTTGAAATGTGGATTAGTCCCTCAACTGTGTTCGGTAATTCTACGAATAAACCGAATTTCAAGACCGAACCAATAATTCCTTCAAACGTTTGGCCAACTTTATCCACCATAAATTCTGTTTTCTTCAATGCATCTGTTTCTCTTTCTGCATCAACCGCACGACGTTCTGCTTTTGACGTTTCTTCTGCAATTTCTGGTAAACGATTTGCCCATTTTGTTTTTTGAGCAGACCCTGTTCCTTCTTCGCCATAAGAACGAATCAGACGATGTAAAATCAAGTCAGGGTAACGACGAATCGGCGACGTAAAGTGTGAATAGAATTCTGCGCCTAAGCCAAAGTGACCTAATGGTTCTACATCATACTTGGCTTGTTTCATACTTCTTAACATCATCGTTGAAACGACTTGCTCTTCTGGTTTTCCTTTTACACTATTGATAACGGTTTGCAATGTCTTAGGTGAAACATCCTTGCTAGTACCTTTAACTGTGATACCAAAAGCTGTAACAAATTCCATGAATTTTTGCATTCGATCGCTATCTGGTTGCTCATGAATACGATAAATTAAAGGAACTTCCATCCGAGAAAAATGTTCAGAGACTGTTTCATTAGCTGACAACATGAATGATTCAATCATGCGTTCACCTACACCACGTTCTCTCAACTCAATATCTAACGGTTTTCCTACAGAATCGACAATAATTTTTGCTTCTTTTGTATCAAAATCAATTGCCCCGCGAGACTTACGTTTTTTCTCAAGTGTATGATGCAATGTTTCCATTAATTCAAACATACCCACTAAGCTACTGTATTTTTCACGTGTTTCTTGATTTTTATCTGTTACTATTTCATTGACTTCAGTGTACGTCATACGTTCAGTTGTTCGGATCACACTTTGGAAAATGTCATGTCCGACAATTTCTCCATCCGGTGACATTTCCATCACACAGCTCATCGTTAAGCGATCTACATGTGGGTTCAACGAACAGATACCATTGGATAAACGTTGTGGAATCATCGGGATAACTCGATCCGTTAAGTAAACACTGGTTCCTCTTTCAAATGCATCTTTATCTAAAGGACTATCTTCTGTTACATAATACGATACATCTGCTATGTGAACTCCTAATTGATAATTTCCATTATCCAATAATTTCAAGCCTACAGCATCGTCTAAATCTTTCGCATCTGCTCCATCGATCGTTACTAGAACTTCATCTCTTAAGTCACGGCGCCCTTCAAAGTCAGTTTCTTTGATTTTTTCAGGAACAGCATCTGCTTGTTGCAAAGCTTCTTTTGAAAACTCAGTGGGAATACCGTGTTTATACACGATTGTCAAAATATCAATTCCAGGATCATTTATATGCCCTACAACTTTTTTGACGATTCCTTGCATACTTCTTGGAAATTCATCATCTGGATACAAGGTTATCTCTACGACAACAATCGAACCATCAACGGGTTTAATTCCTTCTGCTTCAATGAACACACGAATATCTGTAATTTTTTTATCTTGAGGATCGATATACCCATATAATCCGGTTTCTTCAATTCCTTCTTCACTATAAGCATAGAACTCTCCGACTAATTGAGTAAAGTTGCGTTCAACAATAGCTTTAATTTTTCCTTCAGCACCTTTATCTGACCAAGGTTCAGCAGGTTTAATAATATCCACCGTTACTTTGTCACCATCTAATGCATAATTGGTCATATTAGGTGGAATATAAATATCTTTTTCTTCATCTTCAATTGCAACAAATCCAAACCCTCGGTCACTGGCTCTAAAAACCCCTGTTAATACCGGATCATTACTTGGCAATTTAAAATGACCTTTTCTACTTAAAAATAATTTACCTTCTCGCTCCATTTCAGCCAATGAACTAACTAACGTTTTGAAGTCGGCTGCACTTGTCATGCCCATTCCCTCACTGATATCACTAACTTGAAACGAAACATTTTTATGTTCAGTCATAAAAACTAAAATCGCTTCTTGTAACTTTTTTTTATCGCTCATTTTTTATCCTCCATTCCAATCTAACTGTTTTAAAAAATTGCTCACATCTTCTTGCAAGGCTTTTCTATCTACTCCAACCGTTACCGCATGTTTACTGTTTTCATACCAGTGAAAGTCAACTACTGCAGCTTGTGTTAATCTTTCTTTGAACGCGATCGCTACTTGCGGATCAATCATTTCATCTTGACCAGCTTGTGCAATAAAAAAAGGTTGGTTAATTTCACTATAGTGAGTTTCCATTGATTGCGTCAATGCACTTATTTCATTTAACTGACTGTCTAATTTTCGCACTACTTCTGGCATAAGATTGTTAATTTCTATCTCAGAATAACCAGCTTTCTTTTTCATTGTCCGCACAAATGTTAAAAACTCTTCTCTTACATTGCTTCCTTTATGAAAATCTATCATTGGTGAACAGAATGTGCCCCCCGCTAAGACTGGTTCTTTATCTACCAGTATTTTTGTAGCAATCACACCGCCTAAAGATAATCCGAAGATTGCTATCTCTTGATAACCTTTTTCGCGCAAGAACTGAATCGCTTCTTTTGCATCCTCTACCCAATCCATTGGTGATGCAGCTAAAATATCTTCTGGCTCAGTTGTCCCATGTCCTCTGAATAAAGGCGCATAAACCGTGTAATTTTCTTTCTCTAACGCTCTTCCCAACATGCGCATATCATTAGGAGTGCTGGAGTAAGCGTGCATCAAGACGACTGCTTGAGGCCCATTTTCAAAAAAAAATGATTTTATTGCCATTCTTATTCTCCTTCTTCTCGTTTCCTTTAAGTCTTCATTCTACTATTTTACTGTAAAATCCTTTTTTTTCATACTGTAACACTATTATCATTAAGAAAAGTCTTACACTCAACTTCACTTCAGCAAAAGAATGAATTTTTTTAGAAAAAAAAGCCACCTGAAGATTCAGGTAGCTTCACTAAGTTTGTTAATTAATTGCTATATAAGCAAGAGCCAGTGCCAACGCAAAGAATAATGTTCCAAGTACTACTGTAGCACGTTGCAATACAGCCTCAAACCCGCGTGCCTTTTGTTTTCCAAATAATTGTTCAGCTCCGCCAGTAAATGCACTAGCAGCATTGTTTGTCTTTGTTGGTTGCATAGCCACCACAATAACAAGTAAAACTGAAATAATTAGTTCAGCAATTAAAAGTGTATCGTACAATTTCAATGCCCTCCTGTCTGCCGTTTCTTCTACCCCTAATTTTAACATAAAGAATCCTACATTACTAGAAAATAAATGAAGTTCTTGGCTTGCTCTTTCTTATACGATCATTTACTTTCAAGGTCATGAATAAATAATCCACTTAACAATTTCGGTTCGAACCAAGTCGATTTTGGCGGCAATACTTCTCCACTGTCTGCCACTCGTATCAGTTCAGCGATTTCTGTGGGATACATGGAAAAAGCTACTGTAAATGATCCTTCATCTACCGCATCACTCAACGCTTGCAATCCTCTAATTCCACCAATAAAATCAATTCGTTTATCTGTTCGGATATCTTTTATATCAAACAATGGCGTCAATACATGCTCTTGTAAAAGCGAAACATCTAACCCTTTTACAGGGTGATTTGAAATAAAGGCTGGCTTGACAGTTAATTTATACCATGCACCTTTCAAGTACATTCCAATTGTTTTTGCTTGTTCAGGTTTGTAGCTGCCCAACACTTTTTCGACTTCAAATTTTTCAGCTAATTGCTCTAGAAAATTTTCTTCGATTACTCCATTGACTACTCGATTATAATCTAAAATGGCTAATTGTGATGCTGGAAAAAGAACGGCTAGAAAATAATTAAATTCTGCATCTTCCGGTGCATCTGGATGACTTTCTTTTCTTTTTAATGCTACTTTCACAGCTGACTCTGTTCGGTGGTGTCCATCAGCAATATATAATTCAGCTACATTTTTTTCAAATAAATTTTTCAATTGCGCTATAACTGCCTTTTGATCAATGATCCATACCTTGTGTTCTACAGCATGAAAACTCGAAAAATCATAAATAGGATCGTTTTCGGTCACCCATTGTTCAATTAACGTATCGATTGACTCTTGATCGCGGTACGTTAAAAAAATTGGACTTGTATTTGCATCAGCCGCATCAACATGTCGAATCCGATCCACTTCTTTTTCTTCACGCGTAAATTCATGTTTTTTAATTGTTTTCTCTTGGTAATCTTTGATAGATGCACAAACAACTAATCCCATCTGTGAACGTCCATTCATTGTCAGTTGATAGAGATAGAACTGTTCTTCATCATCTTGCACTAGCCAATCTTTTTTCAAAAAATCTTTTAAGTTACTGGCAGCTTTTTGATACACTTCTTCCGCATAAGGAGAATTTTCTTTTGCCAAATCAATTTCTGATTTATCAATGTGTAAAAAAGATTTTTCATTTTGAATGCCCAGTTCACGAGCTTCAGCTGTATTTAGCACATCATAAGGAAGAGAAGCAATATCTTTTACATACTCTCGTGCTGGTCGAATAGCTTTAAACGGTTTAATCTTAACCATATTTTCTCCTCCTATTTACCATTATCATTTTTGATCACTCGAACACTTAAAATCCCTTCGACATCTTGGATTCTTTTAACGATCAGTGCTAATTTTTCAGCGGGAATAAACTCAATATCAATCAACGTATACGCATAGTCTCCGCGACTTTTATTCATAATGTTCACGATATTCACGCTGTATTCAGCTAAACCAATTGACATCTGTGCGACCATATTCGTGACATTACGATTGATGACTGCTAAACGAAGCGGCGAATTAAGAGCCATTTCTACAGTTGGAAAATTAACTGAATGAACAATATTACCGGTCTCTAAAAAATATTTCAATGTTTTTGAAGCCATTTTAGCACAATTGATTTCGGCTTCTGCTGTTGATGCCCCTAAATGCGGTAAGACAACAGCATTGTCCAATTCAATTAGGCGTTCGTCAGCAAAATCGGTCAAATAACTTTTCAACTGACCTTTTTCAAGTGCAGCAATGACTGCATCTAAGTCAACCAGTTCTCCACGTGCAAAGTTCAATAAAACAGCTTCTCTTTTTACTAACGCTAATTTATCTGCACTGATCATTGCTCTGGTTGATTCCATCAGTGGTACATGAACCGTGATATAATCAGATGTTTTTAACACTTCTTCAATAGTTAACACTCGCTTGACCCGGCTAGAAATACTCCATGCAGTATCAACTGACACATACGGATCATACCCTACCACTTCCATTCCTAGGCGGTAAGCATCATTTGCGACCATCGCGCCAATTGACCCTAATCCTATAACCCCTAACTGTTTTCCAGCCAATTCGCTCCCGACAAAGCGGTTTTTTTCTGCTTCTACTTTTTTATCTACATCTGGGCCTTTGAGCGTTTTCACCCACTCCACACCTTCAATAATTGGGCGAACCGCTAATAGTAGACTAGCTAAAATCAATTCTTTCACTGCATTTGCATTAGCTCCTGGGGTGTTAAAAACAACTACCCCTTTTTCAGAACATTCATTTACGGGAATATTATTCGTTCCTGCACCCGCACGTGCGATGGCTTTTAGTTCGCTAGGAAACACCATATCGTGCAAATTCTGACTTCTTAGTACGATTCCATCTGGGTTTTCCGTTTTATTTAACTGGTAATGTTCAGGTTCAAATTTTTTCAATCCTTCATCGGCTATTGCATTATACGTTTTGATTGCATACATCTTGCTAGTCCCCTTTCACTTTCGCTTCAAATTCTTTCATAAAATTAATTAATTCTTCTACACCTTCTAAAGGAAAGGCATTATATAAACTAGCGCGCATCCCACCTACAGAACGATGCCCTTTTAAATTAATCATCCCTTTATTTTCTGCTTGTTTGATAAATAATTTGTCCATTTCTGCATCTCCCGTAACAAATGGGATATTGGTTAAAGAACGTGACCCTTTATCAACCGGTGAACGATATAGTTTTGATGCTTCAATTGTTTCATAAAGCATAGCGGCTTTCTTTCGATTTAATTTTTCAATTTCCGCAACGCCACCTAATTCTTGGAGCCATTCAAACATTAATTTAGCTGCATAAATAGCAAATGTTGGTGGAGTGTTGTACATTGAACCATTATCTGCTTGCACTTTGTAGTCTAGCATTGCCGGTAAATTTTCTTTTAGACCGATTAAATCTTTGCGCACAATCACAACTGTCAAGCCAGAAGGTCCTATATTTTTTTGAGCTCCAGCATAGATCAAACCAAAATCCGATACCTTGTAGCTACTTGATAAAATATTTGAAGACATATCCGCTACTAGTGGTATATCTCCACTAGTAGGAACATCAAGAAAAGCTGTGCCTTCAATTGTGTTATTCGTTGTGATATGCACATAATCAAATGTTTCATCGACTAGGGGTACTACAGGATTTTTGGAAAATTGATTCTCTTTTGAGCTAGCGATAACTTCTACCGTTAGACCGTTAATTTTTTCAGCTTCTTCAATCGCTTTTTGCGACCAACTTCCAGTATTGACGTATGCAACTTTAGCTTTCCCTAAATTCATTGGCAGCATGGTAAACTGCAAACTCGCTCCGCCTTGTAAAAACAACACTTCATAATTTGAAGGAATATCCATCAATTCACGTAATAATGATTCAGCGTCATTCAAAATAGATTGAAATAAGGATGACCGATGGCTCAATTCCATAACTGACATACCACTGTCTTGATACGATAACAGCTCTTTTTGAATTTTTTGTAATACAGTCACCGGCATAACAGCTGGTCCTGCTGAGAAATTATACACACGATCCATTTTAATCCACTCCTAATAATATACCGATTAAGCTAATCGAATTTTAATAAACTTCTTTTTTTATTATACCAGTATTTTCGTATTTAAACAGGCAAACTTATTCTTTTTTACAAAAGTATACAAAAAAGAGGAGCCGATATATCAGCCCCTCTTGCTTATCTAATTCAGATTCTAAACTATATTCAGAAAAAAATTAGAGCATTTTTTCTTTTTTCAACAAATCCATCATGTGAACCTTATTGTCTGCTACTACTTTACGAATCTCTAAATTGATTCCTTTATCATTTAAATACTTCAAGTCTTCTATATCTTGACTATTTACTGCTACAGCATTTGTAATCATTTTTTTACCACCTGAAAAACTCATGCCTCCAATATTGATAGAGTCAAGAATTACTCCGCCTTCCACTACTCTTCTTACATCATGTGGACTTGTAAACAACAACATTGATTTAAAACTATCGAATTTTGGATCATTAAATATTGAGATCATTTTATCAATAGTAATGACATTTACAATAATTCCTGGAGGAGAGGCCTGTTTTAACAACGTTTTTCTCAATATGTCTTTTGCTACCTCATCACTGACCACTAAAATACGGTTTACTTTTGTTACTTTCGCCCATACCGTTGCAACCTGACCATGAATCAAACGATCATCAATACGAGCTAAACGAATTTCCATTGACATTTTCACTCATTCTCCTTTTACACATTGCAACAAATTAGATAGATAGACTGATCGATTTCAACCCTAAATCGTTTCATTTTGTACATCAACTATTTTAACAATATAAAACGATTCTGATTCTGGAATACTCATATTTAATTTTGATTCAAGCACTAAATTAGCTTCTTTTATCGCTTGATAATAAATAGAGTTTTTATCAATGGCTTCATCTGGCTGATTGAGTGGATCTTTAAATAAAACTCGTTCAATCACTCCAGCCATGTGCATCAACAACCCTATTTGAACACTGTTGCTGAGTGTTGTATTTAATTTTTCTTCAATAAATTCTGTGTAATCCCATAATATATTAATAAATTTACGGGGATTTAAGAAGGTAAAGTAAGTAGCTAAATACTCTTCACAAAGCTGCTTTGTGTCCATTGACTTAGCGTAGTTTCCTTCAAGATATTGCTGTGCTAGAATGACTTGTTTAACTTTTTCATCTCCAGAAGTTTGAAATAACTCTTCTAAAGAAAGATGTGGAACCTCTAAAGTTGTCTTTTGAACACCTGCAGTTGCTAACACATGATACTCTTGAGCAATTTTTGAAACTTCTTCTTCCAATCCGACTAAAGAGACAGAAAAAACTTCAATTGTCTCATCAATAAAAGTTTCTAATACACTTTCTACACGTTGTTTTATTCGGATAGCGGTTCCTTCACCTGTTGAACAAATGGTAATAATGGCCTTTGGTTTATTGATTTCTTGCTGTTGAAACACAGGAGAAAGAGCTGTTTTTTCCTCAGGAAGATTGCTGTATCCTCTAAAGTTTTTCAAAGACCAGTAAACTTCATCTAATTGGTTATCCATTAAAGATGTTTTACGCGCAGCTTCTAATACAAGCGGAGTCGTCACCATATCTAACATTTGGACAGCAATATCCGTTTCTCTCATCGCTTTTATGCCAAAAGTAGTTAATGAGCCCATATCGACTAACAACAGCACCCCTTTACCTTCGTTTACATTTCGAATAGCTTCAAGAACCAGTTTATAGGCTTGTTGCGGACTCATTTCCAGAGGCATATCAACAGCTTCAATATTTTTAACATCTAACAATTTTGATACTACTTGCACCATACTCGTAGCTGTTGAGCGACCGTGTGCAGCAACGACTATTCCAACATCTCCCAAATTATTTGGATCTTTTAAAGACACTAATAACATCGTTAAGTACCAACACTCTACTTCTGGCACAATAATTTGATAATTTTCTTTCATATGATCCTTAATCATAATGGCTACTTCATATTCTTTTTGATAATTTAAAATTATTTTATCTAATTCACTATTTTGTTTTATTTGCACAAAGCCTTCTTTAGACCGCTTGATAAATGAACTGAGATGAAGACTCATGGCATATAAAAAGTTTTGTTTAAACTTATAACCTAGATGTTCTTCCGCCATTTTCCATACTTCTTTTGTTAAAGTTATGACTTCTTGTTCAACAATATCTCTTAAGTTGTGTTCATTATTTGGAATCAATTGATTGGTTTTATAAAAGGATTTCAGATGAAGATTGATATCAGTCGTGATAAAATTTTCGATGTCTTCTTGTGTTAGCCCTTCATCTTTTAGCATCACGGCTTTATCTCCAATAATCTCATATAAATTAAACGGCAATTCATAAGAATCTTTGTCTAAAATATAAACCGAATCTTTTGGCTGAATTATCATACGTGGTTCAAGATAATTGGAGATTTCATTTAATTCATCTCGATTTCTTGCAATATTGATTAGTCCTTCTTGTAATTCTCCTGTTAAACCATCCATATTGATCAACATTTCTTCGTTATTATCCATACTATTCAAAAAGGCTTTGGCACAAGCTAATTGGATGCTGGATTTTAATTGTCCAATATTTCCATAAGTGACACTTCCAAGCAATGCCTTGACGACGTCTTCTTCTACAACAATTCGTTTGTCGATTCGTTTTGCTTCAATAGAAAGCAATAATTTAAGCAATTGTACACGTTCACTAGCAGGACGATCATTAAAAGCTGGCAATTGAATGGTAACGGGAATACGTCTTACAAATGTTTTTAGCAAAGTCGAATTTGGATCTTCAGTTGTTGCACAAATAATTCTAACCTTGGCTGAATACCGTTTATCCGTTTCCCCCATTGGTTGAAACGTTCCTGTATCCATAAAATAAAAGAGCATTTCTTGTCCTTCAGGAGGCAATCGGTGAATCTCATCTAGAAATAACATATTATTGTCAGCTTTAAGCAATAAGCCTTCTTTTGCTTCTGTAGCTCCTGTATAGGCCCCTTTAGCATGTCCAAACAAATGAGACATCAACAATTGCGGATTTTGCGAATAGTCCGCACAGTTAAAGATGATCATTGATTGATTTGGTTCAATGATTCCTTTGTCTTGCGAATATTGATACATCGCATTCGCAAAAAAAGTTTTCCCAGAGCCCGTTGGACCAATTACTAAGCTGTTTAAGCCTTTAGGTGGATAAAAAATAGCTGCTTTTGCTTGCTCCATCTGGTTTTTCAAACTACCATTTGAGCCAATCATGTATTCAAATAAATTATGATCATTTTTTCTAGTATCTTCTTGTTGTTCTATTGTGGGTTCTTTTTTTATCAAGGTTTCATCTTTATAGGATTTTACAACTTTCGATAACGGCTTCCATTTTAAGCAACCACTGTCAATATATCGCACAGGTCTTCCTTCAAGTTTCGCTATCTTTCCTTCGCGAACTAAAAGATTCAACTCTTTACTTACATTATTGCGAATGATATTTAGCGCCTCAGAAATTTCAATAGTTGTCATTCCTGATCCGAATTCTATTTCATCACTAGTAAGGTTTTCAGTATGATTTTTTACAAACTGATAAACTAAATCTTTTCTTTTCATTTAGCTACCTGCTTTCTTTTAGTCTTAATCGCTTACAGTCTATCACAAATAAACGGCTTTGTATCCTAATATTTGATACAGTAAAATTTGTGTATCAAATCTGGTGTTAATGTTCATTTTTTGTTCACAACCACAAGTGATTTTTTTGGGCTCTATACTTTTTAGTGTTGATAGATGAATTTAGTTCATGCTTCACACTTCTGGAGGAATAGGATTGCTTGTCGCCCTGTAGAAAAATGAAAGGGTAGCACTGTGGGCACTCATGCCCAAGTCTATCATGTTTGTAAGCAGCTGAAGCAGCAACAACCATGACAACTTTAGGCTTAAGACGGTACCAGGGCTCTTACAAGCAAATACGTCTATTCCGAAAGAATTTTTAGAAGCAGCTACATCATTTAAAGAAAAGAGAAAAAAACACTTCATTAGTTGCGTTGCCTCAACTAATGAAGTGTTTCTCTATTCAAGAATTTAGTTTAACTTAAATTCTTATTTGTTTTTTAGGTTGTAGAAAGCTTTTTTGCCTTCGTATACAGCTAAATCGCCTAATTGATCTTCGATACGTAACAATTGGTTGTATTTTGCAATACGGTCAGTACGTGAAAGAGAACCAGTTTTGATTTGTCCAGCATTTGTAGCAACTGAGATATCAGCAATTGTTGAATCTTCAGTTTCACCAGAACGGTGAGAAATTACTGCAGTGTAACCAGCTTTTTTAGCCATTTCGATAGCGTCAAAAGTTTCAGTTAATGAACCAATTTGGTTAACTTTGATAAGAATAGAGTTTGCTACTCCCATTTCGATTGCTTTAGATAATTTTTCAGTGTTTGTAACGAATAGATCGTCACCAACGATTTGAACTTTATCGCCTAAAACTTCAGTTAATTTTTTAGTACCTTCCCAGTCATTTTCATCTAATCCATCTTCGATAGAAATAATTGGGTATTTTTCAACTAAGTTTTTGTAGATTTCGATCATTTCATCAGCAGTTTTTTCACCTTCGCCTGAATCAGCTAAGTCATAAACACCTTTTTCACTGTTGTAGAATTCTGATGAAGCAGCATCCATTGCAAGCATAACGTCTTCACCTGGTTTGTAACCAGCTTTTTCGATAGCTTCGATGATAACTTCAAATCCTTCTTCGTTAGAACTTAGGTTAGGAGCGAATCCACCTTCGTCACCAACTGAAGTAGCTAAACCTTTTGCTTTTAAGATTCCAGCTAATGCGTGGAATACTTCAGCACCCATACGTAAAGCTTCTTTGAATGAAGGAGCTCCTACAGGCATGATCATGAATTCTTGGAAGTCAATGCTGTTATCAGCATGTGATCCACCATTGATGATGTTCATCATAGGAGTTGGCAATACTTTAGTATTGAATCCACCTAGGTATTGGTATAAAGGAACATCTAGGTAATCAGCAGCAGCACGAGCTACAGCGATTGAAACACCTAAAATAGCGTTAGCGCCTAATTTAGATTTGTTAGGAGTTCCGTCTAATTCGATCATTGTTTTGTCAATTGCCATTTGATCGCGAACGTCAAATCCAATAAGAGCTTCAGAAATAACGTTGTTCACGTTTTCTACTGCTTTTAAAACACCTTTTCCAAGGTAACGAGATTTGTCTCCGTCACGTAATTCAATTGCTTCGTGTTCTCCTGTTGAAGCTCCTGATGGTACCATTCCACGGCCAAATGCTCCGCTTTCTGTGTAAACTTCTACTTCGATTGTTGGGTTACCGCGTGAGTCTAATACTTCACGAGCTAAAATATCTGTAATAAATGGCATTTAATTTCTCTCCTTTGAGTATAAAAAATTTTTAGTGCCAGGGCTTTGCCCATAGCTACATTTTAATGAGTTTACTTGCTAAATGCAAACACTTTAAGCATTGTCTAGCAGTTTCTTTTATTAATCTTATTAATGGAAAGAATTTATGCAAAGTCTGCAGCTTTTACATCATTTTCTTTCGCATAATATTTAGTTTAATTTACTTTTGAATTAAAGATACGCCAGTCATTTCAACTGGTTTTTCAATGTTTAGTAAATCTAACATTGTTGGTGCAATATCAGCTAGACGTCCGCCTTCACGTACTGTTGCTCCTTCTTTAGTTACAATTACAGGAACAGGAACAGTTGTATGAGCTGTATGCGGCTTGCCTTCAGGTGTTGTCATTGTATCTGCATTACCGTGATCGGCAAAGATAATAGCATATCCACCTTTAGCAGTAATTGCATCAACTACACGACCTAAGTTTTCATCAACAGCTTCAATCGCTTTGATTGTTGGTTCAAGCATACCTGAGTGTCCAACCATATCCGGGTTAGCAAAGTTTAAGATAATTGCATCATGTTTATCCGCTTCAATATCTGCCACTAAAGCATCCGTTACTTCATAAGCACTCATTTCAGGTTTCAAGTCATATGTTTCCACTTTTGGAGATGGAATTAAGATACGATTTTCACCTGGAAATTCTTCATTACGTCCACCATTCATAAAGAAGGTAACATGTGGATACTTTTCAGTTTCCGCAATACGCAATTGAGATAACCCTTCATTTGAAAGAACTTCGCCAATAACATTTTTCAAGGCTACTGGTGGGAATGCTATTTCAGCTTTGATACTTGGGTTATACATTGTCATCGTAACAAGTTTAAGATTTTGTGCTCTTTGTCCACGATCAAAGAATGTCCATTCATCATCAGTAATAGCATTTGATAATTGAATTGCACGATCCGGACGGAAGTTGAAGAAAATAATAGAATCATTATCTTGTAAAGTTGCTACAGGTTTTCCGTCTTTTTCAATAACGGTTGGCATAACAAACTCGTCAAATTTTTCTTTGTCGTAGCTTGCTTGAACAGCAGCTAGTGCACTAGTTGCTTTTTCGCCTTCGCCATGAGCAATAGCATTATAAGCTTTTTCTACACGTTCCCAGCGTTTGTCGCGATCCATTGCATAGAAACGACCAGAAATAGTGGCAATTTCTCCTGCTCCGATTTCTTTGATTGCTTCTTCTAATTGCTCAACATAGTTGATTCCAGAATTAGGAGAAACATCACGTCCGTCAAGGAAAGCATGAACATAAATGTTCGGAACGCCTTTTTCTTTAGCTGTTTTGATTAATGAAATCAAATGATTGATGTGACTATGCACTCCACCATCTGATAATAATCCAAACAAATGCAAATTAGATTGGTGTTTAATTGTACTATCCATTGCATCGCTTAAAACAGGGTTCGTTTGGAATTCGCCATCTTCAATTGCTTTATCAATACGTGTTAAGCTTTGATATACAATACGTCCAGCTCCAATATTTGTATGTCCTACTTCAGAATTCCCCATTTGACCTACTGGAAGACCAACGTCTAATCCAGAAGCTTTTAATGTACTATGAGGGTATTTTTCTAAAAGACGATCAAAATTTGGTTTTTTAGCTTGAGCTACGGCATTACCCATAACTTCATGACGCCATCCTAATCCATCAAGAATGATAATAGCTACTGGTGCTTTTGTCATTATTTAACAGCCTCCAATAATGCTAAGAACGATTCTGCTTCTAAACTTGCTCCTCCTACTAAAGCTCCATCAATATCTGATTCAGCCATGTATTCAGCAATATTTTCAGGTTTTACACTACCGCCGTATTGAATACGTACCGCATCAGCAGCATCTTGAGAAACTTCTTTTGCAATCGTTTGACGGATAACAGCACAAGTGTCGTTTGCATCTTTAGATGTTGAAGATTTACCAGTTCCGATTGCCCAGATTGGCTCGTATGCAATAACTGATTCAGCTACTTGACCATCTGTTAAACCAGCGATTGCAGCTTTAACTTGACCACTTACCCATTCATTTGTTTCTCCAGCTTCACGTTGTTCTAACGTTTCGCCACAGCAAATAATTGGAACCATACCATTTTTGAAAATAGCATGTGCTTTTTTATTGATTTCTTCATTTGTTTCGTGGAAGAATTCACGACGTTCAGAGTGACCAATGATTACGTAATCAACTCCTAAGTCTCCTAAAGCTACAGGGCTAATTTCGCCTGTAAATGCTCCAGATGCTTCAAAGTGGCTGTTTTGAGCCGCAATTTTCAATTCTGTTCCTTCTGATGCTTTAACTAATGATTGTAAAAATAAAGCAGGAGCTCCAACAACTGAATCTACTTGTTCAGAAGAAGGGATTTTTGTTTTAACTGCTTCAACAAACGCAGCAGCTTCAGCAGCTGTTTTGTTCATTTTCCAGTTACCAGCAATAATTGGTTTACGCATAATTAACTTCCTTTCTCTAATTGAACTAACTTATTTATCTGAAATAGATGCTACGCCTGGAAGTTCTTTACCTTCAAGGTATTCTAATGACGCTCCGCCACCTGTAGAAATGTGTGTGAATTGATCTGCAAAACCTAATTGCATTGCTGCAGCTGCAGAGTCTCCACCACCAATGATAGTCGTTGCATCTGTTAAGTTAGCAATTGCTTCACAGACTCCAACTGTACCTTGAGCAAAGTTAGACATTTCAAAAACACCCATTGGTCCGTTCCATACAACTGTTTTAGCACCTTGTAATTCTTTAGTGAATAATTCAATTGTTTTTGGTCCAATATCAAGACCCATTTGATTAGCTGGTACAGCACCATCATGAATTTCAGTTGGTGTGTCATTGCTGAATTCTGGAGAAGTAACAGAATCAATTGGTAAGACTAATTTGTCTCCGCCTTTTTCAATCAATGTTCTAGCTAACTCAATTTTATCTTCTTCAACTAATGATTTACCAATTTCAATGCCTTTAGCAGCGTAGAAAGTGTAAGTCATTCCGCCTCCGATAAGAACTTTATCTGCTTTACTTAATAGGTTTTCAATAACACCAATTTTATCACTAACTTTTGCTCCACCTAAAATAGCCACAAACGGACGTTTAGGTTCATCAACAGCGCCACCGATAAATTTGATTTCTTTATCCATTAAGAAACCAGCAGCTGATTCAAGATTTGAAGCAACTCCTACGTTAGAAGCATGTGCACGGTGAGCCGTACCAAATGCATCATTAACGAAAACGTCGCCTAAGCTTGCCCAGTATTTGCCAAGTTCAGGATCATTTTTGCTTTCTTTTTTACCATCAATATCTTCAAAACGTGTGTTTTCAAATACTAATACATCTCCAGCATTTAAGCCTTCGATAGCACTTTCTAATTTTTCGCCACGTGTTTCAGGTACAAATGTAACGTCTTTTCCTAATAATTCGCTTAAACGTTCAGCGACTGGACGTAAACTTTTGCCTGCTTTATCTTCTTCAGTTTTTACTTTACCTAAGTGAGAGAATAAAATAACTTTCCCACCTTGTTCAATAACATATTGAATAGTTGGTAATGCTGCTTGAATACGGTTGTCATTAGTAATAACGCCGTCTTTCATTGGAACATTAAAGTCTGCACGTACTAAAACTTTTTTACCTTTTAAGTCTAAATCAGTTACAACTTTTTTCACCATTAAAGATTCCTCCTGTATCGAGCAATTATGTGTAAATACTAATCTTTGAAAAAATAAAAGCGAGGAAGCGCGCTGCCTCCCCGCTTTTATTATTTTCTATCCTAATTTAAGTTTCTCTTTAAAGATTAACCTAATTTAGCAAAGTATTCTAAAGTACGAATTAATTGTGAAGTGTATGACATTTCGTTATCATACCAAGCAACAGTTTTAACGATTTGTTTGTCACCAACAGTGATAACTTTAGTTTGAGTTGCATCGTATAATGAACCGAATGACATTCCTAAGATATCAGAAGAAACGATTGCATCTTCAGTATATCCGTAAGATTCGTTAGCTGCTGCTTTCATTGCTGCATCTACTTCTTCAGCAGTTACTTTAGTTTTTAATACAGTTTGTAATTCAGTTAATGAACCTGCTGCAACTGGAACACGTTGTGCAGCTCCATCTAATTTACCTTTTAATTCTGGTAATACTTCACCGATTGCTTTAGCAGCACCAGTTGTATTAGGGATAATGTTAGCTGCTGCAGCACGAGCACGACGGAAGTCGCCTTTTGGATGTGGAGCATCTAATGTATTTTGGTCACCTGTGTAAGCGTGGATTGTAGTCATTAATCCTAATTCAATACCAAATTTGTCATTTAGTACTTGAGCCATAGGAGCTAAACAGTTAGTAGTACATGAAGCACCTGAGATAACTGTTTCAGAACCGTCAAGAGTTTCGTGGTTTACATTGTAAACGATTGTTTTCATGTTACCAGTTGCTGGTGCAGAGATAACAACTTTTTTAGCTCCTGCTTTAATGTGTAATTCAGCAGCTTCTTGAGTAGTGAAGAAACCAGTACATTCTAATACGATTTCAACTCCAAGTTCTCCCCATGGAAGTTCTTCTGGGTTACGGTTACTTAAAACTTTGATGTCTTTACCGTTAACAGTAAATGCGCCATCTTTAACTTCAACGTCACCGTTGAAACGTCCTTGTGTTGTATCATATTTTAATAAGTGAGCTAGCATTTTTGGATCTGTTAAGTCGTTAACTGCTACCACTTCAATACCTTCTAATTCTTGAATACGACGGAATGCAAGACGACCAATACGTCCAAAACCGTTAATACCTACTTTAACTGTCATAAATAGATTTCCTCCTTTAGGAATCGTACAATATATTTATTTTAAAGGGTTATCCCTGTTAAAATCTCGTTAGCAGCACCCTCATCTGTGATGAGCCACGTATGGCGAGGTGCGTTTTTCATATGAGCTTCAATTGCTTCTGCTTTAGATTTACCGCCAGCTATCGCAATCACACTAGCAATATTTGCTAAGTTATTTGATTGCATCCCAATGCGTGGTATTTTATAAACCACTTCACCAGACTGATTGTAAAATTCTCCAAAGGCTTCCCCAACTGCAGCTTTATTTTTAATCAGAGCTAGAACTTCTTCGTTCATCCCTCTGCGTTCTGCCATATGCATAGCTTCTCCTATGCCATATAAAACACAATTGGCATCATCGACCATTTTAAGGGTCTTTTTTATACCAGGTTCTTGTAAAAGTGGTTTATATGTTTCTTCACTTACTTGTTCTGGAACATAGAGAACCCGATTTTCGCCACCAGTTTTTTGTGCCATTAAAGCGCTAATGGAATTCGCTTGAATATCCACCGATTCGCCTAAACCGCCTCTAGCTGGAACAAAAATCAACTTTCTTTTTCTCGAGAGAGTTTCATTCATTTGATTTGCTACTTCTGCCATAGTTGTACCGCCCATTACAGCAACAATATTGTTTCCTTCTGGGAGTAAAAAATCTAGAGCTTCTAATGTAGCATGACCTATTTCCTCACGCAGTTTAACCTGTTCATCTACGTTACCTGAAATGATCACACAATGTTCAATCTCCAAATAAGATGCAAGTTGTTTTTCTTTCTCTTTCATCCCCAATAGTTGACCCATTAATTGATCTAATTGGTGATAAATGGATTCGCCTTTTTCAGTCAATTCCATTCCCATTTTTGAAGTTTTTATTAATCCTTGCTTCTTTAATCCTTCTGATTCTGTACGAAGAACACGTTCTGTAATTCCCATACGATCAGCTAAAACTCTTCTGCCGACTGGACCCATTAAAAAGACATTGCGCAAAATGTGGTAACGATTTTGAAGTGTATACATGATATCTGGAATGACTTCTTCAACAACTGATAATACATTTTGCATAAGCGACCTCTTTCCACGTTGGACGCTTTGTGACCGCGTTAGTCGTTCGGCGACCCTTGTTACTTAAAAAAACAAGAGATACGAAATGAAAAACAAACTATCAGTTTCCTGTTGCTGTTTTCTTATCATTCTTCAATAGCATTTAAATTAACACTATTACCATCTCTCACATCAATGATTGTACCAGTTAACTCCTTAAATTTCAACTATTATGTTTCTAAATCTTACATTAACTACTATATAAGTAATTTGATCTTTGCACTTTTATTTAATTAAATACGTGCTTCAATCAAATCTTTAAGTTCTTGTGGTGTAATGTGTTCATCAAAGATTTCTTTTTCAATAAAGACGGTAGGAACAAATACAACTTTTGCTTCATTGGCTTCTTCTACAATGCCTTGGGCTGCCATTTCATTTGATTGTAAAGATAGTCCTCTTTTTTCTTCGGCATACTCTGCAATTGCATCAAAATCTCCTAGATTTCCCCATTCATCCTGATGTGCGAAAAAATAATCTATTTCTTCAAGCGCTTTTTCGGGATTGGTATAATCTAAATAACGATGAAGAACATTTCCTTTTTTCAAACTTGGCTTTTCTTTATCAAAATGTTTAATGACTCGTTGGACTTTCCCTGCTGAAACGTACTCTGCTAATAAGTCTTTTGAGTCTTCATACCACATTTTGCAATACGGACATTTCAAATTAATAAATTCAATTACTTTAACGGGAGCGTCCTCGCTTCCAATTTTAATTCCAATGGTTGTATTTACTTTTTCTGCTTTAATCGTACTTATGTCCATTAATTTAAAACCTCCTTTATTTTACTAACTAAATTTATTATACCGCTAATTTTAATGCGATTAAACGTTTTAGCCTTATTATTTCTTTTCTACTAAAGAAATAATAAGGTGTTTGGTAGATGCTATTGATTCATCTACATAAAATTCCAAACAAAAAAAGAGACTGATTTCTCAGTCCCTTTTTCATTTCTACTCAGTTTATTAGCTTAAAGATGAGTTGTTTTCCATAATTTCGTCAATCAAACCATATGCTTTTGCATCTTCTGCAGACATGTAGTTATCACGATCTGTATCACGTTGGATAACTTCAATTGGTTGACCTGTACGTTCTGACAAAATTTTATTTAAACGCTCACGTGTTTTCAAAATATGACGAGCAGCAATTTCGATTTCTGTCGCTTGTCCTTGTGATCCGCCTGATGGTTGGTGAATCATGATTTCAGCATTTGGCAAAGCATAACGTTTGCCTTTAGTACCAGCTGTTAATAAGAAACTTCCCATTGAAGCAGCCATTCCCATTGCTATCGTTTGTACATCTGCTTTAATAAAGTTCATTGTATCAAAAATAGCTAATCCAGCTGTTACACTTCCACCTGGAGAATTGATGTAAATATAAATATCTTTTTCAGAATCTTGTGCGTCTAAAAATAAAAGCTGAGCGATTACAGCATTTGCTAAATCATCGTCTACTGGACCACTTAACATAATAATACGGTCTTTTAAAAGACGAGAATAGATATCATAAGCACGTTCACCTCTTGATGACTGTTCGATTACTGTAGGGATTAAGTTCATAATTTTGCTTCCTCCTCAAATATACATTTCTTTATTGTGTAAATAATTTATCTACTTATTAAGTTACTACTTGTATTTTACTTCATTGGTCAATAAAGGTCAATTTTTTTGTTCGTTGTTTTTTCCAACTAAACGGTCTTTATTAATCCTTAATTTACCGATTGATAAAACAAGTATAACACAAAAAATAATTCAAAAAATTTAAATGAATAGAACAGCTTTTGCTATTCGCCCAGAATATCCTTGTTGTTTTCTTCGAATTCATCAAGTAAGATTCGTGCTTCATTCGTTGTCTCTGATTCCATTAACTGCACTCTTAAATCACTCGCTCCGCGAATACCTCGGACGTATATCTTAAAGAAGCGACGAAGAGGTCTAAATGAGCGTGGTTCATCAACTGTATATTTATCAAAAAGATCTAAATGCAATCTAAAAAGTTCCAACAGCTCTTTACTGCTATGTTCTCTCGGTTCTTTTTCAAATGCATAAGGATTTTGGAAGATACCTCTCCCAATCATAACTCCATCTACACCATATTCCTCAACCAACTTCAATCCCGTTTCGCGGTCTGGAATATCTCCGTTAATTGTCAACAGCGTTTGCGGTGCAATTTCATCTCGTAATTTTTTAACTTCTGAAATCATTTCCCAATGAGCAGCACCTTTACTCATTTCTTTTCTTGTCCGCAAATGGATAGAAAGATTCGCAATATCTTGTTCAAAAATATGTGTCAACCAATCACGCCATTCCTCGATATTTGTATATCCAAGGCGCGTCTTAACACTTACCGGCAAGCCGCCTGCTTTTGCTGCTTGAATTAACTCAGCAGCTACTTCTGAACGACGAATAAGGCCACTGCCTTTTCCTTTTCCAGCTACATTTGGTACCGGACAACCCATATTGATATCGATTCCTTTAAAACCTTCTTCTGCCATGCCAATACTCATTTGTCGGAAGTATTTTGGTTCGTCTCCCCATATATGAGCTACTAGTGGTTGTTCATCTTCAGTGAAAGTTAAACGCCCACGTACACTATCGCGTCCATCTGGATGACAATAACTAACGGTATTTGTAAATTCGGTAAAGAATACATCCGGTCTAGCTGCTTCACTGACTACATGTCGAAAAACAACATCCGTAACATCTTCCATCGGTGCCAATATAAAAAACGGACGTGGCAAATCTTGCCAAAAATTTTCTTTCATTTTTAATAATCGATCCTCTCATAACGGGACTTTAGGTCACACCTTCATCCCAAACTAAAAATACAAAAACTATCTAACTTCTAACTGACGCTTTTTTCAACATCTGGAATTATACATTTATTTATAAAATAAGTCCAATTCAACTCATCTAGTTTTTGCCCCATGTGTTTTTTACTATCTCACAGGCTTACTGATTTAATTGACTCTATACTTTTTAGTGTGGATAGATAAATTTAGTTCATGCTTAACATTCTGGAGGAATAGGATTGCTTGTAGCCCTGTGAAGTATTCAATGCGAATTACATCGCTTTAACGCTTTAGCGTTTAAGCGGTGTTTGAGGCTTGAAAGTTCTTAAGACTTTAGACTTAAGACGGTACCAGGGCTCTTACAAGCAAATCCGTCTATTCCGAAAGAATTTTTTGAAGCAGCCACACTATTTGACGAAGAGCCATTTAATTAAACAAAGAGAACGCCAATTGTCTAGTGAAATACGAAACCCTAAACAATGAACGTTCTCTTAGTTATTGTGTGACATCTGTTTTAAAAAGTTGTTAATCTAGTCTAGTTAGGCATTTTTATGCCCCCTGAGGGAATCGAACCCCCATTTCAAGAATCGGAATCTTACGTGATATCCATTACACTAAGGGGACCACTACACTAACACGTTAATGGTTAAACGCTGTTCTGGTGTTAGTAAAATACCAACTATTATAGTGTAGCCCAGTTATAATGAAAAAACAAGCAGAACTTCCAAAGAGACCACGTACAATGCTCTTAAAAAGGAAAGCTTTTGCTGACCCTTTTTAAACACATTATTTTCGGTTCATTTTATTTTAGCTAAGCATGCCCGTTTTCATAAGATCTTTAGTTCTTAAGTTTTCTGCCATCTCATTTAACTTACGTAAGCGATGATTGATCCCAGACTTACTGATTGTTCCACTTGGAATCATTTCTCCTAGTTCTTTTAAAGTTACTTCAGGGTATTCTAAACGAACAAGCGCAATTTCTCTTAATTTCGTTGGGATTTTATCTAACCCGAGCACCTCATCAATGAACTTTATACTTTCGATTTGTTTACTAGCCGCATCAATAGTTTTATTTAAATTAGCATTCTCACAATTCACTAGACGATTGACCGAGTTTCTCATATCTCTGATGATAC
The DNA here is from genome assembly GCF_000171855.1 of Carnobacterium sp. AT7. Classification (NCBI taxonomy): domain Bacteria; kingdom Bacillati; phylum Bacillota; class Bacilli; order Lactobacillales; family Carnobacteriaceae; genus Carnobacterium; species Carnobacterium sp. AT7. Next base: position 121,221 of record NZ_ABHH01000003.1, read on the forward strand.
GAACATCTTCAAATTTAAGCATTCCGCTAGTTGCACCTATCAAAGCTAAAAAGTCGGCAATTTTCTCTGCTTCTTTTAAATAAGTGATGTATCCGTTCCGTCTTTCCAACGTACGAGCGTTCATATCAAATTGATTCATCATTTGACAGATATCATCATTATGTTCCTCATAACTTGAGTGTATCTCGAGATGGTAACGACTCGTTTCCGGGTTATTGACCGAACCTCCTGCCAAAAAAGAACCTCGTAAATAAGATTTCACTTTTTGCGTGTTTCCCATTACTTCATCTGAAACATGGCTGTGCAAAGACATACCATCCATAATAGATAAATCTGACAGCACTTCTTGAGTTCCATGTTTTAAACGTACAATGTAAACATTATTTTTCTTTAACTTCATTTTCCGGCGTACCAATAATTCACTTTCCACATCAAAATGATCTTTTAGCAAAATATAAATTCTGCGAGCAATCGCAGCATTTTCAGTTTGTACATTTAAAATGAATTTTTTATCAACCAAACTAACGGTTCCATTCATCCGAATTAAAGCAGCTAACTCAGCTTTAGCATGTTCTCTGTGCACTTCTAATTGGGTCAATTCTTTTTTTACTTCTGAAGCATAAGACATCTACTAACCTCCTTTCTGTATTTTAGTTTGTTTAGTAACTCGTTCTTTTTTCCAAACGTCTATTATCAAAAGCCAACTTAAACAATTCGTCGACCACTTTTGTACCATTATGAAAAACACCTTGATCTCTTAATTCAAGGAAATCATCCGAGATAACAGAAGGCACCTCTTGAGCTAAGCCTTTAAAGTTATGCGCTACTTGCACTAAGTATTCATTGTACCGTTCTGTGTCCATATAATTTTCTGGAACTTCTCCAATATTTACCAGTACCGTGTCAATGAATTTTTTGTCTAAATGTTGATGTAATACACAAACGTGATCTGCATCTGTAAAGTTTTCTGTTTCACCAAGTTGAGTCATAATATTACAAATATAAACTACTTTTGCTTCAGTTTCTTTGACAGCTTGTCCTAAATCTTCGATCATCAAATTAGGTAATATACTCGTAAATAAACTTCCGGGTCCCAATACGACCATATCCGCATCACGAATCGCAGCCAATACTTTTCTAGAAGCTTTGGCTTTATGGTCATCTTCGGTTGGGGTCACATAGACTCGTTCTATTCTTTTTCTTTCTTTAGCTATTTTAGATTCTCCAGAAATCTTAGTACCATCTTCAAAGATAGCGTGCAGAATCAGCGCCTCTTCTGCAGCTGGGTATACGTGTCCATCTACCATCATCATTTTAGATAATAATTGAATCGCTTCAAATATACTGCTTCTCATTTCAGACATCGCCGCAATGATTAGGTTTCCGATTGAATGACCCGCTAAAAAACTGTCATTTGTATCAAATCGATATTGAAAAATATCCTTTTGGACAGAGGGAATATTCGAAAGTGATACTAGCACGTTACGAATATCTCCCGGAGGAACAATGTTAGCATAATTTCTTAACGTCCCGCTGCTTCCACCATCATCAGCAACCGTTACGATAGCTGTTACATCGGCATTTTTTGATTTTAGTCCATTCAAAATAACTGGTAATCCAGTGCCTCCACCAATAACAACTATTTTAGGATTATTTTTTTTCCTTTCTTGTATCATGAACGATTCACCGATTCTTTAACCTTCCCTTTATCACGATGAGTAATATGGACAGGGTAACCATCAATTTCAATTTTTTGTGCAATCCGTTCTACTAAAGCTACTGATCGATGTTTCCCACCGGTACAACCAATTGCGATAGTAACATTATTCTTACCTTCTTTTTTATAACCAGGTAAGATGTACTCTAATAAATCTGTAAATTTACGATAAAAAATTTCCGTTTCTGGTTGTTTCATTACATAGTCATATACAGGTTTATCTTGTCCCGTTAACGGTCTTAAGTTATCAATGTAATGAGGATTCGGTAAAAAACGAACATCCATTACGACATCGGCATCAATTGGTAATCCATATTTAAATCCAAATGAAACCATTTCAATTCTAAACAACTCGGTATCATCTGTTTTAAAATTGCCATTGATTTGTTCTCTTAATTGTCTTGGCGTTAGTTTAGTTGTATCAATAACAACTTGCGCTCGTCCTTTTATATCCTCTAATAATTCTCGTTCTTTTTTTATTCCTACTATCAAACGTCCATTCATTGCTAAAGGATGTGTTCGACGCGTTTCTTTATAGCGAGAAACCAATTCTTCATCGCTTGCATCTAAATAAACGATTTTAGTCGTAACAAAAGATGTATTATCCATTGATTCTAACGCTGTTACAATTTCATCAAAAAAAGCTCTTGAACGTAAATCAATCACCAAAGCAATTTTTGTTAATTTCCCGGATTCTTTAACTAATTCCCAAAATTTTGGCAATAAACTTGGCGGCATATTGTCCACACAAAAATAACCCATATCTTCAAAACTTTGCATTGCAACAGTTTTACCTGCTCCACTCATTCCAGTAAGAATAACTAATTGTAGACTATCTACCATCTTATTCGCCTCTTTCTTTTGGTTCTTCGCATTCCATCTAGACTATTATAGCATTCCGGGTGTGTCATGTATAGTCATCGCTAGCTTTTCATTAAAACTTAATCAAATGTTCTTTTTATAGTTAAACAAGAACTAGGATACAAAAAAGAGGTTGGGAACTACTTATCCCGACCTCTTTTGTTAACTTGTTTATTCGTTTACGATTGAATTAATACTTTCTTCAAGAAGAACCACTTTGTGTTCAATTTCAACACCTGAGTCATCACATGCTCCAATGTAGAATTTAATTTTCGGTTCCGTTCCAGAAGGTCGAATAGCAATCCAACTGTTGTCTACCAATGTATATTTCAATACATCAGCTGGAGGTAAATCAATCTCTTCTACTGTACCGTCAGCTAATCTACGTTTGCTGATTGAAAAATCTTCTACATACGCTACCTCAATACCAGCAAATTCTTCTGGAGATTCTTCACGGAATTTCACCATTAAAGCTTTAATTTTTTCAGCTCCGGTAATTCCTTGCATACTGATAGAAATTGTTTTTTCTTTATAGTGACCATAGTTATGGAAGATTTGTTTCAATCCATCATATAACGTATCGCCTTTTTGTTTATAGTAAGCAGCAACTTCTGCAATCAATACAAGAGCTTGAATGGCATCTTTATCACGCACAAATGGTGAGACAAGGTAACCATAGCTTTCTTCAAAACCGAATAAGAAAGTCTTACTGCCATCTGTTTCATATTGTTTGATTTTCTCAGCAATAAATTTAAATCCTGTTAAGACATCTACCATTTGAACATTAAAGCTTTCAGCAATTTGAGTAGGCAACTCGCTAGAAACAATCGATTTAAGTACCACTCCATTAGCTGGCAATGTTCCAGCCTCTTGTTGTGCCGTTAGTAAATAATGCAACATCAAGCTTGCGATTTGGTTTCCAGTTAAGACTTCGTAATGTCCTTCAGATGTCTTAACAGCTATTCCTAAACGGTCAGCATCAGGATCTGTTGCCACTAATACGTCGGCATCAATTTCTTTTCCTAATTTAATTGCGTATTCAAATGCACCTGGTTCTTCAGGATTAGGAGATTTAACTGTTGAAAAATCGGGATCTGCTTCAGCTTGTTCAGGAACTAAATAAATAGATTCAAAACCTGCATTTTTCAAAGCTTTTTCACCAATCATTTTGCCCGTTCCATGAAGTGGCGTGTACACCAGTTTCATTTCTTTGCTCATTTCTTTTACAAGTGCTGGGTTAACCGTAACACTTTTCACGTTTTCCAAGTACTCACTGTCTACATCTTCACCAATCATCGTAAGCAGACCTTTAGACAAAAGATCTTCTTTTGATAATACTTCAATTTCTAACATATTTTCGACACTACGAACATACTCTGTTAAAGCATCTGCTTCTTTAGGTGGCATTTGTCCGCCATCTTCTCCATAAACTTTATATCCATTATACGCTGCAGGGTTGTGACTTGCCGTAATCATAATACCAGCAAATGCATTTAAATGACGAACTGCAAAAGATAATTCTGGTGTTGGACGAAGACTTTCAAAAACAAAAGCAGGAATTCCATGTGCTCCAAGTGTTTTTGCAGCTTCCATAGCAAATTCTGGTGATTTGTGTCTTGAATCATAAGCAATGGCAACTCCACGTTTTTTTGTTTCATCTCCTAGACTATCCATAAAACGAGCTAACCCTTCTGTTGCTTGTCTAACGGTATAAGCGTTCATACGATTAACACCCGCACCAATAATACCGCGCATACCCGCAGTACCAAATTCTAGAGGAGCATAAAATGCATCTTCTAATGTATCCGAATCATCTTTTAGAGATTTTAATTCATTTTTTAATTCCATTTCTAAATCGTTAAAATTTTCCCAAAGTTGATAAGTCTCTCTCCAGCTCATTTTAATTCACCCTTTACATAATTAGTAGTATTTTTTAGTTAACGCTTCCCTTATGAGTATACCACTTATTGTTGCTTCTTACACACAATTCAATCTAAACCATCTTTCAACATTTTTTTACTATTATGATTACACTCTTTATAGTTGTTAAGTCTCTTAAGTCAATGATAGTGAGTTTTCAACTTTTTCTCGCTTGAAATTTCCGCTAAGTTGTTTTCTTGCGTATTGTTAAAAAATGTAGTCATCATTGCTAAAAAGTAAAAAAGAAATTCTCTCTACTTTTTTGGTAGAGGAATTCCTTTTTTATAACCTATTAAAATACTTTTGGTAACTAAGAACTTTGTTTTAATCAAGGTTCTTTTTTTAAACTCAACACTTCCCGTTTGTCTTTACTTCCATCGTTCGGTAAAACACGAGAAGAAAAGCATATCCAACAATCATAACTGCTTGTGAAATAATGTCTTATAATAAAAAGGCTTAATTGTTACCTAGACTGGATACTCCATCCATGTGTTTTAAGCCTATTTATATAATCTTCAACACTAATTTCTTCAACTTCTATTGCTAACGGCACTAGTGAAACAAAACACTCATTTGAAGTATAATTTATTGTAACTTTAGCCACCTCATATCCATTATGGAAGTTGGAATCAAATCCAGGATCGTCAATTATATCACCTACTTGAGGACGAAAGTTAGATTCAACTGTTTTTACTAATGCTTGAGTGTTTTCCTCAGTAGGTTCTTGATTAAGCGATGAGACAAATAACAGTAAGTTTATATTCAAAATATTTACCACCCCTCCGTGCTCTTTAAATAATCTTTAACTTAATTTTATAATTTTTGATGATTGATTGCAAAAAAAATTTAACTTGTCGCCACAAACTATTTGTACCATTGAGTAAAACAAAAAACCACCTAGTTGATACAGGTGGTTTTGGTTGAAGATCATTCCAACAAAGGATTGATCATGTGAAAAAGATTGTGAAAAGAAAACATAAATATTTAATTTAACATGAAGTTAAAGATTTATTTAGCTAAAGATTTTTTTTTGTGAGAAAGATAAAAAGTCAAACATAAGACACCTAAAATTAGCATGGCAATACTTCTAGGTAAAATATCAGAATCCATAGAAAAAAGAATATTCGTTCTAAACCAAGTTTGAAAAGGCAAGCCAATTCCTAATAATACAGCAAAGAAAAGGATCTTTATACCGATAGATTTACCTTTCATTTTTTTAATGCTGTTGTTGACAAATAATCTTAGTAGTCCCAATCCAATACCTATAGTAAAAAATAAAGGTAAATATAATCGGGCTTCTGACTGAGCAATTAGTGTTTGGATAAATAAGGTAAGTCCAATAACAAAAGCCAGTGAAGTGATTAGTAATTCTTTTTTCATATAGTTAAAAACACTCCTTCGATAAATGTAAGTAATTCTATCACTTTACATAAGAACTAACAATGTATTTAGTTATAAAATTAAAGATTCCACTTAAAATAAGAGCTTTTTTATTTGCAGAAATAGATATTATAAAATTTTGATAATAATAAATATAACTTTTAACACACATGGAATTGGATAAAATCGTGTATTTAGAACCTTATGAGAGAAAGGTTACTTTTTTCAGTTTATTACTTTAAATTAAAATAAAGATTATCAATATTTGATATACTAAAAATAAAAAAAGGAGTAACCAATTATGAAAAAAATTAATTTTAAAAAGTGTCTATTACTAGCAGGGGCATATTTTGTTGCTAGCTTATTAACTCAATACTTTATTAATGATTCGACTGAATTAACAGCTGTTATTATAGGTGCAATTGTATTTGCTGTATTTATTTTCATAGGAGAAATCTTATCTAAAAAAGATGTAAAAAGATAAGGTTGCTCAAATTACTATCTTTACTGTTAATACTAAAAAAATAATATGCGATACATGAAATTAGATAAAATCATGCATTATGGACCTTGACTAATCAGGGTTTTATTTTGATATTAAACACTACTTTTCTAAGTACCAAAGTAGTGCCTTTCTCTCTAAATTTTTAACAAATTCATCTTTACCATCTGAATAGGAGTTAATATTATTTGGGAATTTTATAGCTAGTTCTCTTTTTAAATTACCGTAATCTCTTCTTGCTTCATAATGTGTTCGAAGATAATCTCTTACCGCTAAATGTCGCTCCATATCATTTTTATTTGTGTTTTGGAATACATGTATATGATGTGTCCTTTGATCTCCACCTTTTCTAAAAAAACGTCTTCCCTCTATTCCATACTCGCCAAGAGGTTCGTATCCGATTTTACTCATTTGGATATTAAATGAGTCTACATGTTCAATTTTCTTTACTATTGGCATAATATCAATGATTGGTTTAGCATTTAAGTGGGGCACAGAAGTACTACCAATATGGTGAATAGCAATCAATTCCTTACCAAAGATATCTTGTATTTTTTTTGACTCAACTTGGAATAATTTTGACCATTCTTCTCTATACTCTACTACTTTAATTTTCATGAATAGTTAGTCTCCATTCTTAAAATATAATACACTATTTCAGAAAATCAATGTACTAGAAACCTTGATTTAATAAGGTTGTTTCTTACATTTATTCTTTAGTGTTTTATAAGGTTGGTCGTTATTCTTACTTAGTAAAATCTATTTTTGTATAATGGGGAAGGTTCTTATGTTTAATATTACTGGTAATTTTAAAATACAGTTACCGATCCATATCTCCAATAACAAAGGCTACAACAATATAATCATAAAGTAAGTTTTGTCCATCTTTAGCCACTTCAATTGCACCTATTTATTTTATTTATCTTGATACTGTCGTTTCCCCCAGTATATCGGCTATCTTTTTATTATTTTCGTCGTAACCTTCCGAAACAGAGGCAACTTCCCATCCCCTACTCGTTCATAGTCCCAACCAAGAAAAAAATTCCAACCATTAAAGTGGTTGGGATTTTAGTATACTATGCAATTGAAACATCAGAGGTATTAATTTTTCCATTCGCTATAACCATTTAAAATAATTATATATATTACATATATGCAAGGAATAAATATAGCAAATAGGATTATCTTTATAATCCAACTTACTGTCGAAAATATAGCCCCAATAAGTATATATAGCATAAAAAAAACAAATACGGACATGATTAACAATAAAATAATTAAAATAAAATTTTTAATTATTTTATTGTTAATCTTTAAAACAGCTGATAATATTTCTTCAAAAAAAATTAAAATGAATTCCATTTAAAAGCTCCTTTTAAAAGTCTATCCATCCATTATTTCTATTTTTATCATTCTTGTCAATTAATTTAGCAATTGCTACTGCTGATTTAGAAAGTCCTTTTGCTAATACTTGATATCGTGTATCGAGAATCCTTTATAATTAGAGTTATTTTTTCGCAACAGTCTCCAACTCATGATTTTGCGGTATAATAAACAAAATCAAATATAACTTTTGTGAGCGGAGAGTCTTTGAAGTGAGTTCCAACATCCAATCATTACGGTCTCAGAAAGAAATAACCGACTGTTTAAGGTGCAATGAAAACGCAGATTGGAATGTTTTTCTATTGTTAATCAGTATTAATAACGCTTTGCGCATGTCCGACATTATTACATTAAAGAAAAAAGACCTGATTTCCTATAAAACACTTGAATCATCGAGAAAAAACAGCCAAAAACAGTATTTTATATTTGAGTAGCCTGCAGGACTTGATTCAAGACTATTAAAAAAGAACTAGAGAATCATTTGTTTAAAAGTACTAAAGTCGGTCACTTAGAGGTCAATCTTGTCTATCAGATATTTCAAAAAATTGCTACAATTTTAGTAAAATACGATACTATCACGCACACGATACGTAAGAGATTGGGTTACCACTATTACAATAAACCCAAAGACGTGGTTACACTCATGGAACTATTTGGTCATTGCAGCGAGAAAATCACGTAGCGCTACATTGAGATCAATGAAGATGAAATCAGTAGAACACTACTAAATTTCTGATTAAAATTTTAGATTTTGTTTCATTTTTAACACTTTCAACCCGTTATAATGGAGATGTAAAATACTTTTATCATTATAATGGCAGTATTATAACTACTTTTGATAGTTAAATTTCTAGAAATTCATTAAAGTAATTGTAAGGAGGTTAGTTATAGATGAAATTAGAGACTCGATTAAAACAAAGAAGAAATACTCTAAAAATGACGCAAGAAGAAGTAGCCGAAAAAATACATGTGTCACGCCAAACTATTTCTAATTGGGAAAATGGACGGAACTTACCGGATATCAATAGTCTTATTTTAATTAGTGAGATTTACGCAATTTCCTTAGACAAATTAATGAAAGGAGATCCTAAAATGGTTAAAAAGTTAGATGAAAAAATAAAAAGAGGTAAATTTTTTTATTTTTTAGTAATTGTAATTGGAGTAATTGTTTTATTAAATATATTGCATTTAATCACTATTGGATAAAGCACTATGACTTTATTGTTTTTTGAACTACTACTATTAGTCTTTTTAATGGCTATCCTGCTAATTTCTAGAGGTAAAAGATATAAAAAATAGGTTAAACAACAATTATGTGTTGTTTAGCCTATTTTTTTCTAGTAAGTTTACATTGTAAAAGTCTTTTAACTTACTTTGTATGAAGTATTCTACTGGTACGATTAGCCAACCTTAGAAACAGAATAACGATGCTTTACTGTATTATAGTCAAACCTAGAACAGCTACTATTAAACTTGCTACCGCAATTATAATTTTCCATGTTACATTAGCTTTTTCATATTTTATCCTTCAAAGTTGTTAAGGGTTACATTTATCTCAAAAAGTATAACAATTTTTTTGAAATAGAGATGCTATACTTAATGAAAATAAATCCACAAATGAATAGGAGAGCTTTAAAAATGAAAAATAGTAAAAAAAATGAAAAAAATAGTACTTGGGTTATGTACTTATCACTAAGCTGTGCACTAACTACAGTAGCTCTTGTAATACACAACCCTTTATATTCTTTAGGTGCGATCTTGTTTGGAATATGCGCTGTTTTATCTGCTTTAAAAAAAAATCATAAATAAACTTTTTATATAAATGTTATCTTCTAAATTTTTTAATTATACATATTTTACAGAACTGGGCATCAAAAATATATTGAGGAATAGATACACATATTTAACACGGTATGAATGCACTAAATTAACGAATGTAATCAACATAACTGAAAAGAATACATCATCTATAAATATATTTTAAAGTCACTACTATAATGACAAAAATAAGAAATACTACTTGGCCAATGTCATTAACTTAAGGCTATTGAAGAAAAGAGGCAAATGGAAAATAAAAAAGTTCTCTTCCATTTCACTCTTTTAATCAAAAAAGAGTGAAAGGTCATGCATAAAACACATGAACCCTCACTCTTTACAGTAATCAAGTCTATTCAGTTAATGACATTGAGATTTCTTTCGTTTCTTTTTTCAATTTTACACTTTTTATTGACCACTATTTTTCATTTTTAAACTTTTGCTACTAAGCTTTCTTTCAATTTTTCAACATAATGAAAAACAGCATTTCCTGCTAAGCTGCCATCACCAACAGCTGTTGCAACTTGGCGTAACGGTGTTAATCGGACATCGCCTATTGCAAAAATTCCTGGTTGTGAAGTTTCCATTGTTTCGTTTGTTTGAATCCAGCCTTCTTCATCTGTAATACCTAAGTCTCTAAATTTGTCTGTGTTTGGCAGAATGCCTACATAAATAAACGCTCCATCTGCAGCATATTCTTGGACTTCATTCGTATGAACGTTTCTAACTTTCACACCTGTTACTTTATTGTCATCACCATAAATATTTTCTACAGTAGAATCCCATATAAAGTCAACTTTTTCATTTTTAAATGCTCTATCTTGAAGAATTTTTTGAGCTCTTAACTCATCACGACGGTGAATAATCGTTACTTTTTTGGCAAATTGAGTCAAATACGTTCCTTCTTCGACAGCTGAGTCTCCACCGCCGACAACAACCAACTCTTTATTACGGAAAAATGCGCCATCACAAACCGCACAATAAGATACTCCACGACCGTTGTATTCATTTTCACCACTAACACCTAACTTACGGTGTTCTGCTCCTGTAGCAATAATGATTGAACGTGTCTTAAAGATTTTTTTTCCAGCAATAATGGTTTTGTATTCTACCCCTTGTTGAATTTCTTGTACATCCGCATAAGCATATTCAGCACCAAATTGTTTCGAACCCTCAAACATTTTATCTGATAATTCTGGTCCTAAAATACTATTGAATCCAGGATAATTTTCAATCTCTGCAGTATTAATCATTTGTCCGCCAGGTACTCCGCGTTCCAACATAAGTGTAGACAAGTTTGATCTTGAAGCGTATAAAGCAGCCGTCATGCCTGCAGGGCCACTTCCAATAACGACAACATCATAAATTTTTTCTTCAGTTTCCATAATGAAATCCCTCATTTTCCTTAATTGTTTCTCTTTACTTTACATCTTTCAAAGTCAAACCGCCATCTTTTTGCTTACAAATTAGAAGTAAATGAGCAAGCTACTTAAAAATCATTCAATTCCATTTTAAGCGTTTCTTGTAAATCAGATGCTTCTTCAACAAAATCACCATCTGGGTCTAGCGTTAGATACTGTTCTACCAATATTAAAGATTTTTCCAAATCATCTTTAAAAGCATAATTATTCGCTTGAAAATAATAGGCTTCTGCAAAAATATCGCCACTTTTTTCAATTAATTCATCTAAAAGTTCAATTGATTCGTCGTACTCACCAGTATGTTGATAACAAATAGCTAACTGACAAGAGGCAAAAATAGATTCCTCTTCATTTCTCGATAACGTCACTGCTCGTGAGAAGTATTTTTTTGCACGATCCATTTCATTTTTTTGAAATGCCGTAATTCCACGTTGAAAATAAAATTCACTTGTTGGAATAACTTCTATGATTGTCGCCTTTTGATTTTCTATTTCAGACATGTGCAACCCTCCTCTAAAGTAACATTTGCATAATAGTATAGCATATGGGCAACATTTTTAATAGGTCTTGTTCGCTCCCATAGATGCACAAAAAGATGAACTATTAGAGCTCATCTTTTTGGCTAACTTTATTTAGTTTTATTCTTTTTCTAATTTTTTACCCAACTCAATAATATAGTCATTTAGTGAATCTTTGATTTCTGGATGTTTTAAACCATATTGAATACTTGTTTTTAAGAAGCCAAATTTATCCCCTACATCATAACGGGTCCCTTTGAATTCATGAGCAAATACACGTTGTGTTTTATTTAGTGTGTCGATTGCATCTGTTAACTGAATTTCATTTCCTGCTCCTGGTTCTTGATTTTCTAAAATATCAAAAATTTCAGGAGTTAACAAATAACGGCCAATAATCGCTAGATCACTTGGTGCATCTTCTGGATTTGGTTTTTCCACAAAACGACGAACATTATACGTTGTTTCATCTACTTGCCCTTCAACATCGATGATGCCATATTTTGATGTTTCTTCATGCGGTACTTTCATCACTGCAATATTTGAAGCATGCGTTTTGTCGTATCCGTTGATTAATTGTTTTGTTAATGGTACTTCATCTTCCATCAAGTCATCACCCAACATAACCACAAAAGGTTCGTTTCCAACAAAGGCTTTAGCTTGCAAGACGGCATCGCCCAATCCTTTTGGATACGATTGACGAACAAAAAACAAATTCAAACCAGTTGTTTCTTCAACTAATTCTAATAGCTCCATTTTTCCTTTAGATTTCAAATTAGCTTCTAATTCTGGATTTGAGTCAAAGTGATCTTCGATAGGTCGTTTGCTTTTTCCAGTTACAATTAGAATATCTTCAATCCCTGAATTGATTGCTTCTTCAACAATAAATTGAATCGTTGGTTTGTCAACGATTGGCAACATTTCTTTAGCCATTGCTTTTGTTGCAGGTAAAAATCTTGTTCCTAACCCTGCTGCCGGGATAACTGCTTTACGTACTTTTTGCATATGCTGTATTCCTCCAATTATTTATAGTAGTGTAGCTAAATTATATTATGCTTCTGATTTTCCATCGCGTTTCATTAAAGAAACAATAATATCTTCCACGTTAGCTTCATTATACAATACTTCGTAAATTGCTGCAGTGATTGGCATTTCAATCCCCTTTTGCTGAGCTAATTCATAAGCTGCTTTCGTTGTTGCAATTCCTTCTACAACCATTCCCATACTTTCGAGAACTTCTTTCAAACTATTGCCTTTGCCTAACATGTGACCCGCTCTCCAGTTTCTAGAATGGACACTCGTACAAGTAACAATTAAGTCTCCTACACCACTCAATCCTAGAAAAGTCATCGGATCTGCTCCAAAAGCTACACCTAAACGGCTTATTTCAGCCAACCCTCTAGTCATCAAAGCCGCTTTCGCATTATCTCCATAACCTAACCCTTGAAGTGCTCCGGCTCCTACTGCGATGATGTTTTTTAAAGCTGCTCCCAGTTCAACACCAATTATGTCATCATTCGTATATACTCTAAAATAATCTGTCATGAATAAGTCTTGCACTACCTTAGTAGCCTCTTCATTTGTTGAAGCCGCAGTAATCGTTGTTAAATCCTTGACCGCAACTTCTTCTGCATGGCTAGGACCAGATAAAGCTACCACAGCTTGTCGTTTGCTTTCTGGGATTTCTTCTTCCAAAATTTCTGAAATACGTTTGTGGCTCTCTTGTTCTAACCCTTTACTTGCATGAACAATAATAGTTGGCTTAGTTAAAAGAGGGGCAACTTTACTTGCTACATCGCGGATCGCTTTAGTTGGAATAACAAAAACAATGATATCTGCATCTTTGATTGCTTCTTCAATATGCGAAGTTGCTTTAATATTTTCAGCTAAAACTACAGCTGGCAGATAAAGTTTGTTGGTGTGTTTAAGATTGATTTCATCCGCTTGTTTTGCTTTATGACTCCATAAATGAACGTCATTCCCATTTTCTTCTAATACCATTGCTAAAGCCGTTCCCCAAGAACCAGCTCCTAAAACAGCTACTTTCTTTGACATCTTATTCAGACTCCTTTGTATCGATTACTTCTTTTTTAAATTTTTCGTACTTTTATTCTTTTTTTGCGGCTTCATTCCATCTGTGTAATATGGAACAGGTGGATAATCTCTTCTTCTATAGATCCATAGACAAATTGCTCCTACAAATAAAACTAATGATAAGGCTTGTGATACACGTAAGAAGTCAAAAATCCATAAACTGTCTGTTCTAAGGCCCTCAATAAAGAATCGCCCAAATGAATACCAAAGAACATAACTCAAAGCCACTTCACCTTGTCGCAGCAAGTGTTTTTTATTGCGTAAAACAACGATCAATACAAAACCTGCTAGACTCCAAAGTGATTCGTAAAGAAAAGTAGGGTGGTAGTAAACACCGTTGATTTCCATTTGCTTGATAATAAATTCTGGCAAAAATAAATTTTCTAAAAATGATCTTGTTACTTCTCCGCCATGTGCTTCTTGGTTCATAAAATTGCCCCAGCGGCCAAGAGCTTGAGCAAGTAACACATTAGGTGCTAAAATGTCTAGCATCAACCAAATTGGAATACCTTTCTTTTTTGTATACCAGTATACTGTTAATCCCCCAGCTATTAAGCCGCCATAAATCGCTATACCACCATTCCAAATTGCAATGATCTGGCTAGGATTTTCAAGATAATATCCTAGTTCAAACAAGACATAATACAACCGTGCTCCAATAAAAGCTATCGGTAATGCCCAAAGAGCCATATCCACGATATGATCTCCTTCGATTCCTCTTTTTTCTGCTTCTCGAGTACTTAGAAAAATAGCTGAAAAAATTCCTACAGCTATAATGATTCCATACCAATACACATCCAGAGGTCCTAATGAAAAGGCAATTGGATTAATTGCCCCTAACAAATTGCTCATCTTCTAATCTCCATTCTTACTGTTCAATTGAATTTTTTTCAATCAATTTTTCTAAATTTCGCTCAAAAGTTTCAGTAGCATTATACCCCATGATTTTTGCTCTGGTATTCATAGCTGCACTCTCAATAATAACAGCTAAATTCCGTCCAGTTCTAACAGGAATAGAAATTTTTGGAACATCTACGTCTAAAATACGTTTTTTTTCTTCTCCGCTGCCTAATCTGTCATACGTTTTTTCTTTGTCCCATAGTTCTAAATTTACCACTAAATTAACCGTTTTGCTTAATCTAATGGAACCCACCCCAAACAAATTCACGACGTCTATAATACCGATTCCACGAATCTCCATTAAATGACTTAAAATTTCAGGTGGCTCCCCAATAATTATTCTATCCATTTGGTACATTTCAACGCGATCATCTGCTACGAGTCTATGTCCTCTTTTAATTAATTCTAAGGCCGTTTCACTTTTACCTACACCGCTATCTCCAGTAATCATAACACCCATTCCGTATATATCTACCAATACACCATGTAGAGATATTCGTTCGGCTAACTGTGCTTCTAGAAAATTCGTTACATTACTTGATAATCGTGTTGTAGATTGCATAGAAGAAAGTAACGGAATTCCTTTTTCAGTAGTTGCTTGTATCAATTCTTTTGGAGGTGTTAATCCTCTTGAAATTAGAAAAGCTGGGGTATCCACTTGACACATTCTTCGCATAACAATTAACCGCTCATCGCTAGTCATTTGTTCAGAAAATGATATTTCTGTCCTACCAAATAATTGAATGCGTTCTTGAGGATAATAGTTAAAATAGCCAGTAAGTTCTAGACCTGGTCGTGAAATATCCTCTGTTAAAATCTTACGATCAAGAAATTCCTCTCCGTTATGTACTTTTAACTCCAAAGTGTCTACTAATTGTTTAACCGTTACACTTTCTGCCATATTTTTTTCTCCTCTATTTAAAGATCATTTTTTTATTCTTAGATTTAATCATTAAAAAAACTATTATATAACTTTCATTTTAACATTTTAATCATTCCGTTTAAAGGAAATAGAAAGAAAAGCTAATCAAATAGTAAAATGATTTAAGTTCTTTTATTTCCCAACTTTTTTGAGTAAAAAATAAAAAAGGATCAGAACAATTTCATTCTGATCCTAGTCTATTTAATTAGGTTGTCTGAATTGACTATTTAGCACCATATTGACTAATGACACTAACATAGCAATGAGCATAGTCGCACCAAACGATGAAAATTCAAATCCGCTACCTATAATGAAAGAGGTCAAACTCAACATTGTTGCATTTATGACTATCGTAAATAATCCTAACGTTAATAAAGTAATAGGCAGCGAGAGGATAAATAATATGGGTTTAACAGCCATATTCAGTATTGCCAAGACAATACTAGCTCCTAACGATACCCAAAAACTTTCTACATAGAACATATTTTGCAAAAGACCAGCTAATGCTAGAAAAAGTACCGCATTAACAATAATTTTTTGCCAAAATCTCACTAAAAGTCACTCCAGTCTTCTTCTTTAACTTTTTCAGCTTCCTTGCGCGGAGCATGATGTTCTGGTCCTTTAGCACCTGGTTTAAACCCATAAGATTTTGGATTTTTTGTGTTGCCGTTTATAGGTGCTTCTGGAATCACAATCGCTAATACGATATAAAGAATAAATGGCGAACCTACTCCAATTAGTGTAGCAGCTCCATAAATGATACGAAGCAATGTTGGGTCAAAGCCAAAATATTCTGCAACTCCAGCTAGTACACCACTTACCATTTTATTATCTCTTGATTTCGTTAATTTTTTCATTTACATTCACCTCTTTTATAGTTTATCACTACTTAATAATTTTATTCTACTTCTTTCAACAAGATATTTCCTGTTGTTGTTTCTAATTTTAATATTAATGATTGAGTATCGGCTATTCTTCTAAATTCCAAAAGTTGACTTGTGCGGTCTTTTCTTTCTTTTAATGTTTCAAGATTTTCAACTCGATTTTGGATGGTTCCTAAATTGCTTTTCGCTTCGCCTTCTACGCTATAGTTTTTAGGGAAAGACACTTTCACACTGCCATTTACAGAAGATGCTGCAAGACGTGTTAAATCTTCACCTTCTAAAGTAACCTTTACTGTTCCGTTTACTGTTGAAAGGTTTCCGCTCTTAATTTTACCACGGGTAACGATTCCACCATTTACGCTTTTAACCATCAGATCTCTTACTGTGCTGTCTAACACTGTAACTGTACCATTAACGCCATCCGTTTCCAACATTGTCGCTGTAAGATTTTGGAAAAAGACATTTCCATTTGTACATTTAATATAAAAATCTTTTCCTTCAAAATCTTCAAATTTCACATTTCCATTTAAAAGACTGATTGCGGTATGATCATACACTCTTTCAGGAAGGTAAAAAACTAAGTCACAACGTAACCGTTTATTTGGAACGTGGAACAACATTTTTTCATCTGTCACTTCCACTGTGCTTCGTTTTTCAAAGGCTTCTAAAGGAGTTGCCGTGTCTATTTTGCCGTAGATTTTAATTTCAGCTTCTACTTTGATATCTTGGCTGTCCCAATTTTTAAATAAGACATTTCCGTTTGCAACTTTTACATCAAGAATAGAGGCAGAACTTTCTGGGTAATTAAATTCATGTGTAAATTTAGTTGAAGCTAAACCAGGAACACGAACATTTACATCTTTCCAATCCATATTCTCAATCACTGTTGAGAAGGTGTTTTTCATGAACTTGCCAAATTGATTTCCAGTATCGACCACTTTGCCCGTTACTTGATTCAACGTTTCGTCCATTGTTTCTTTCCAATCTTCGGGTATCTCAAATTTTTCTGAAATTTGTTTCTTTTGAGTTCCCCATTGTTTTCTTTTTACTGTTTTCAATTGGTTTTCTAGTTCTGATTTATCTTCTTCTAAGTCTTCCAATTGAGCTTTCAATTCATTTATCTCATTTTTCATTTGATTCATCTCTGGTAATTTTTCAGGATTCAATCCCTCTAAATCTTCTTTTGTTTCAAGTACCATTAATTTTTCTTGAACCAATCTAAGTTTGCTTTTGATCATAGCAATTTCAAGATTTTTTTCATCTAATTTAACTGAATAAGAGGAGGCTTCATTTGCTAAACTTTCTAAGATCTTTTCTAGTTGTTCACGATCTTTTTGTTCTTCATTAGAAAAGTCTTCATTTTGACTGTCTTCATTTAATTGTGAAAATGCAGGATCCTCTGTTATGTCTTCAAAAAAAGTGTCTTTGGGTGGAGTTGGCTGTGGTTCCTCAACATGAGTATGCGCATTTTCTTTCTTAATTGCTTCTTTACCTTCTTTTTTCGCTGCGTTTTCTAGTAAAACTAACGCTTCTTCAGTAGAAATAATTCCTTGTTTAACTAATTCGAGTATTCTTTCTCTTTGTTTCATTGTCAGTTCCTCCTTAAAGTTTTCCAATTCATTCAGTAATAATTGATTGATAATAGTTAGCGGTTATTTTTAGGCTGTGCTTTGTTGTTATCATCATTATGCGTCATCTAAGGAAGTTTGTCATAGGACTTAAGTACGATTTTATTGTCGTTACATAGTCTGAACAGGAGGGCAACTTTTCACGTCTAGTTTAACATGAAACAAAGTTATTTAAAAAAAGAAACACTTTAAAAAGGATAAACCAACCGATAACGAATCCGGTTGGTCTATCCTTTTCAAATTTTTTATTAGCTAACAATTGGTTTACTTATAGAGAATTATTGGATTAGTTCACACTTTCTCCACGTTTTTTATCTCTTTTCAAGATTTCAGCTAAATACATACCAGTGTAACTTTTCTTAACCTTAGCTACTTCTTCTGGTGTACCCGTAGCAATAATGGTACCACCACCAGCTCCACCTTCAGGACCTAAATCAATCACGTAATCGGCTGTTTTGATGACATCCAAATTATGTTCAATAACTAAGACCGTATTTCCCGCTTCTACTAATCGATTTAACACTACTAGTAAACGTGCGATATCGTCTGTGTGCAATCCCGTAGTTGGTTCATCCAAGATATAGAAATTATCCCCATTAGAACTTTTGCGCAATTCACTAGCTAGCTTCATACGTTGGGCTTCCCCACCTGACAATGTAGTCGCAGGCTGACCAAGGGTGACATATCCGAGTCCCACATCAATAATTGTTTGAATTTTCTTACGAATTTTAGGTACGTTTTCGAAAAAGACAACAGCTTCTTCTACTGTCATATTTAAGACGTCAGAAATATTCTTACCTTTGTATCTCACTTCTAAAGTTTCAGAATTGTAACGTGTCCCATGACATATTTCACATGGTACATACACATCAGGCAGGAAATGCATTTCAATTTTTAAAATCCCATCTCCTCGGCATGCTTCACAACGTCCACCTTTAACATTGAAACTAAAGCGACCTTTTTTATACCCTCTTATTTTAGCTTCATTTGTTTGGGCAAACAAATCACGTATATCATCAAATACACTCGTGTAAGTCGCTGGGTTACTTCTAGGCGTACGTCCTATTGGGCTTTGATCAATATCAATCACTTTTTCTAAGCCTTTATGCCCTTCTATCGATTTGTATTTTCCGGGCTTTTGTTTTGAACGATTTAAATCACGAGACAAAGTCTTTTTCAAAACAGCATTGACTAAAGAACTTTTACCCGAACCTGAAACACCTGTAACTGCTATAAAACGACTAAGTGGAAAATCTACATTCACATTTTTTAAGTTATTTTCAGCAGCTCCTTTGACACGAATGAATCCTTTATCTTCTGTACGACGCTCTTTTGGAACAGGTATAAATTTTTTACCTAACAAATAGGCTCCTGTTAAGGAATTTTCATTATTAGCAACTTCATCCGGTGTTCCAATCGCCATGATTTCGCCGCCCTTTTCGCCGGCTCCTGGACCTATATCAATTAAATAATCGGCTGCTCTCATGGTGTCTTCATCATGTTCAACCACGATAAGAGTATTTCCTAAATCACGCATTTTTTGCAAGGATTCAATTAAGCGATTATTATCTCTTTGGTGCAATCCTATTGAAGGTTCATCCAAGATATATAAAACACCTGATAAATTAGAGCCAATCTGAGTTGCTAAACGGATGCGCTGCGCCTCTCCACCAGATAAGGTTCCAGCAGTTCGGCTCAATGTTAGATAATTTAGGCCAACATTTTTCAAGAATGACAAGCGGTCATTTACTTCTTTCAAAATAGGCTTTGCAATCATCTGTTCTTGCTCAGACATCGGCAAGTCAGTAAAAAATTGGATGGAGTCTTCAATAGGGTATCCGCATACTTCTCCAATATCTTTGCCCGCTACTTTTACAGAAAGAGCTTCTGGATTTAATCTTTTTCCACCACAAGATTGGCAAGTTAATTCAGTCATATACAACCGCATTTGATCTCTTGTGAAGTCACTGTTTGTTTCACGGTAGCGTCTTTCAATATTGCGAAGAACACCTTCAAAGGGAATATCAACATCTCTTACACCACCAAAATCATTTTTATGATGAAAATGGAACAGTTTTCCTTTTGAGCCGTGCAAAACAAAGGCTTGATCTTCTTCCGACATCTCTTCAAATGGAATTGTTTGATCAATGTTAAAGTGGTTACACGCTTGTTCTAACATTTGTGGGTAGTAATTCGAACTAATTGGGTTCCATGGTAACAGAGCGCCTTCTTTTAAAGTTAAGCTTTTATCTGGAACGACCAAATCAATATCAACTTCTAGCTTCACACCTAATCCATCACAATCAGGACATGAACCAAAAGGAGCATTAAACGAAAATAATCGGGGTTCTAATTCGCCTACACTAAACCCACAATAAGGGCATGAATAGTGCTCACTAAAAAGAACTTCTTCTTGTCCCATAATATCCGCAATAGCATAACCCTCCGCTAAACGTAAAGCAGCTTCAAACGAGTCAAATAAGCGCGACCGAATACCTTCCTTTACGACTATCCGATCAATGACAATTTCAATATCGTGTTTTTTATTCTTATCTAATTCAATTTCATCGGTAATATCATACATTTCTTTATCTACACGAACACGAACATAGCCTTCAGATTTAATTTTATCAAAAATTTTCTTGTGCTGGCCTTTTTTTCCTGTAACAATGGGAGCCAACAACTGAATTTTAGTCCGCTCTGGATACTCTAGTATACGGTCTACCATTTGTTCAACGGTCTGACTAGCAATTTCAGTTCCATCATTTGGACAAATAGGATGACCGATACGAGCGTATAACAGTCTTAAATAATCATTGATTTCTGTTACCGTTCCCACTGTCGAACGAGGATTTTTACTCGTTGTTTTTTGGTCAATAGAGATAGCTGGACTTAATCCATCTATACTGTCGACATCTGGTTTATCCATCTGACCAAGAAATTGACGAGCGTAAGCAGAAAGGCTTTCAACATAGCGTCTTTGTCCTTCTGCATATAATGTATCGAACGCTAAAGAACTTTTGCCAGATCCTGATAATCCTGTCACGACAACTAATTTATCTCTAGGTATAGTTACGTCAATATTTTTTAAATTATGTGAACGCGCGCCCCTGACGGTAATTTTATCATGTGCCATATGCTTACTTCCTTTTGAGTTATTTTTTACGCTTCTACTTTATAGATAAGTTTAGTTTAACGAAAACACAAAAAATAGGATAGCAAGATGCATCCTATTCTTATCCTATTAGTTTATCACAACTTATTAATTTTGGCGAACGTTTGTTCACAATTAATCTGCTAGCGAATCTGAAACGATTCGTTGTGTTATCTTTTGCAATTGATCTTGATTCGTAAAGTTTCCACTTAATAAATCAGGCAGTACTTCTTTCAAGAAATAGTGTGTACTAGCCAAATGCCTAAACTCTAAAATTGTTTGCAAAGATTCTTCATATATTTCAGTAAATACCCGTTCAGGATTTCCTTTTTGAATTTCTCCAAAAGATTCATATAATAAATCTACTTTGTCTGAAACAGATAAAATTTGACCTTCTAACGTATCATCTTTTCCTTCTTTTAATCGTTCGAAATATACAGCTTGAAATTCTGTTGGAATCTCTTTTTTTATAAAGTTCTCTGTCATAGAGTCTTCTACATCCGCTAACATTTCTCTTAGTTCCGGGGTAGCGTATTTAACAGGCGTTTTTATATCCCCAATGAATAACTCTGTATAGTCATGATTGAGCGCTTTTTCATATAAAGCACGCCAATCAACCACGTTTCCCGCTTGTTCTTCTACAGTTCCTAAAAATTGAGCAATTTGAGTCACTTTAAAAGAATGGGCTGCGACAGAGTGATCTTCGTATTTAAACTTTCCAGGACAGCGAAATATATTTTCCAAATCACTCAAGCTTTTAATGTATTGATGCATTCCCATCTCATTTCATTCCTTCCCTTTGGTAAATTTTTATAATCCTAACATAGAAAACCAAATAAAGCAAAAGATGCTTGGTTTTACGCATCTCATTATGAGCCTAAAAAAGCGACTGGAATAGTATTCCAGTCGCTTTTTTTACTATTTAATTTATGGGTGTGTTTTTATTGTGGGTATTTAATTCCACAACTTTTCCTGAATTCAAGTACACAATCCATTCAGAGATATTTGTAACATAATCACCAATTCGTTCTAGGTATCCCGCTACAAGCATGTAATCGGATCCTCCTAATACGATTTCTGAATCAATTTTCATATGTTCAATACAATCCGAATGAATTTTTTTTGCATCTTTATCTACTGCTCTATCGCTTAAAGCTACTTCTTTAGCTTTTGCTGTATCAAAATTTATATAGGCATCTAAAACACCTTGAACCATTACTTTAACTTTTTCAGACATCTCAGCAATTTCTGCTTCGACTTCATAAATACGTTTATTTCCTTTTACTCGAATAGTCGATTTTGCAATACTAACCGCGTGGTCGCCCATTCGCTCAAGATCTGCACAAGCTTTCATGACTGTTACAATTTTTCTTAAGTCAGTCGTTACCGGTTGTTGCAAAGCAATCATTTCAAAACATTGTTTTTCTAGATCAGTTTCACGTCTATTGATTTCTATGTCGCCATCAATTACTTGTTGAGCAAGTTCCTTATCATGGTTTATAAATGCTTTTACTGATTTATAAATAGCTTCATTGACCATTTTGCCCATTTCAAAAAAATGAACGTGTAAATCGTTTAATTCTTCTTCAAATACGCGTCTCACTTTCCATCACTCCTATACCATTTTCTTAATTATGCAACGAATTACCCAAAACGTCCAGAAATATAGTCGTCAGTTTCTTTTTCTTTTGGTCTTGTAAAAATTTGTCTTGTTTCTCCATACTCAATTAAATGCCCATTTAAGAAAAAGGCTGTGTTATCTGAAATTCTTGAAGCTTGTTGCATGTTATGAGTAACAATTATCATCGTGTAATCTTTTTTTAGTTCTAATAACATATTTTCAATTTTTGCACTTGATATTGGATCTAAAGCACTTGTTGGCTCATCGAGCAAAATAACAGATGGTTCAATCGCTAATACGCGTGCGATACAAACCCGTTGTTGTTGTCCCCCTGAAAGTGAAAGAGCACTTTTATGCAATTTATCTTTAACATCTTCCCAAACGGCTGCTTTTTTTAGGCTTTCTTCAACAATAGCATCAATTTTTGCTTTGTCTTTCATTCCTGCTATTTTTAAACCGTAAGCAACATTTTCATATATTGAAAACGGGAATGGGTTAGGCTGTTGAAACACCATTCCCACTTTTTTTCTTAACTCAACGGTATCCATCTTAGGACTATAAATTTCTTTGTCTTCAAATTTTACGTTACCAGTAATAGTGACATCTGGAATCAAATCATTCATACGGTTCAGTGTTCTTAGAAATGTTGATTTCCCACAACCACTTGGTCCAATTAAAGCAGTTATTTCTTTAGGCTTAAAATTAAGCGATACACCTTTTAATGCTTCATTTTTTCCATAATACAAATGAACGTCATTCGATTCAATAATAAATTTTTCGTTGCTCACTATTTTTTCCTCCTAACCAAAATGACCAGATACATAATCTTCTGTTGCTTGAATTTTTGGACGAGTAAATACTTTTCTCGTTTCATCGTACTCAATAACATTTCCAACATAAAAGAAAGCTGTATAGTCACTGATTCTTGAAGCTTGTTGCATGTTGTGAGTAACAATAACAATTGAATAATCTTCTTTCAATTGCAGCAATGTTTCTTCTACTTGACTAGTAGAAATGGGGTCCAATGCACTTGCAGGTTCATCTAGCAATAAAATATCTGGTTTAAGAGCAATAGCTCTTGCGATACATAAGCGTTGTTGTTGTCCACCAGATAATGCTAAGGCACTTTTATTTAATTGATCTTTTACTTGATCCCATAAAGCAGCTTGTTTTAAACTTGTTTCCACCGCTTCATCTAACGTATTTTTATCTTTGATTCCATGTCTACGTAATGCAAAAGCAATATTATCATAAATTGATTTACTAAAAGGATTAGGGCGTTGAAATACCATTCCAATATTTTTACGCATTTCATATACATCGATATTTGAAGCATTTACATCAATACCTTTATAAATGATTTTCCCTGTCACTTTAGCAGATTCAATTTCATCATTCATACGATTTAACGAACGCAGATAAGTTGATTTACCACATCCACTAGGACCAATAAGAGAAGTGATTTTGTTTTCCTCGAATTCCAACGAAACCCCTTTGATGGCTTCATTGTCTCCATACCATACATGCAAATCTTCGGTAGATAAGTCAATTTTTTTGTCAGCGGACATTTTTAAAATATTTGTTTCTAAGTTAGTTTGATTGGGCATTGCTTAAATCCTCCTTGTCTAACTGAATCCTTGTTACACACTAGCTCTTGCGTTCATTAAGCAGAAGTAGCTTTCTTTTGTAGTTTTTTCCCTAGATAACGAGCTACTACATTAAACAACAATACTGCAAGAACTAAAACAGCGGAAGCTCCTGCTGACACTTGCGCTCCGTCAGGCATAACCCCTTCACTATTGATTTTCCAAATATGAACAGCTAAGGTTTCAGCTGGTCGCATGATGTTTAATGGACTAGTGATTGATTGCGGGTTCCAGTTGGCAAAATCTAGTGCAGGTGCACTTTGTCCAGCTGTATAGATCAAAGCAGCTGCTTCACCAAAAATACGTCCAGCGGCTAAAATCATACCTGTTAAAATACCTGGTATTGCTGCAGGTAAAATAATACGAGTGACCGTTTCCCACCGAGATAAACCTAAAGCTAATCCTGCTTCTCTTTGAACACCAGGTATAGCTTGCAGAGAATCTTCTATCGTTCTTGTCAATAAAGGCAAATTAAAAATAGTTAATGCCAATGCTCCTGAAAGAATAGAGAATCCAAAATCAAATTGAATAACAAAAATTAAGAAACCAAAAAGTCCTACAACTACAGAAGGTAAAGAACTCAACACTTCTATCGCTGTTCTAATAATATCTGTTAACCAATTTTGTTTTGCATATTCAGA
Organism: Carnobacterium sp. AT7; assembly: GCF_000171855.1. Classification (NCBI taxonomy): domain Bacteria; kingdom Bacillati; phylum Bacillota; class Bacilli; order Lactobacillales; family Carnobacteriaceae; genus Carnobacterium; species Carnobacterium sp. AT7. The sequence continues at coordinate 146,225 of NZ_ABHH01000003.1, forward strand.
CAGATAAATTGCTGCTCCTAAAGCTAAAGGCGTGCTAATTAGCATCGTCAAGAACAATAAGTAAAATGAATTAAATAATTGAATTCCAATCCCACCGCCAACTTGAAAAGATTTTGCTGGTTGAGTTAAAAATTCCCACGAAATTTGCGGTAAGCCTCGAATTAAAATAAAAGCTAATAAGCTAAATAAAATAAGAACGATGAATATTGATAAAGCATACAAGACGCCGACTGCGAATTTATCCCATTTTTTTGCGCTCATTATTTCATAGCCCCTTTCTTACCAATCCAACGCGTTAAGATGTTAAAGAATAATGCCATGATCATTAAAATTAAAGCAAGAGACCAAAGGACATTGTTTTCTAGTGTACCCATAACGGTATTTCCCATACTCATAGTTAAGATACTTGTTAATGTTGAAGCAGGTGTAACTAAACTTGTCGGCATTAAAGCCGCATTCCCAATAACCATTTGAACCGCTAAGGCTTCTCCAAACGCACGAGCCATCCCAAAAACAACAGCTGTTAGCAATCCAGGCATTGCACTTCTCAAAACTACTTTATAAATCGTTTGCCATCTTGTTGCACCCATAGCTAGAGAAGCTTCACGGTAATATCTTGGTACAGAATTTAAAGCATCTACCGCCATACTTGTTACAGTTGGCAAAATCATTACAAATAATACGAAAGTAGAAGATAGAATACCAAATCCAGTACCGCCAAAAACAGAACGAACAACAGGAACAACCACGGTCAAACCAATAAATCCATAAACAACCGATGGTATTCCTACTAATAATTCAACTACTGGCTGTAGAACTTTTTTCCCAGTAGATGGAGAGATTTCCGTCATAAAAATGGCCGCACCAATTGCAAAAGGTGTTGCTAATACTGCTGAAAGCAAGGTAACTAAAAATGATCCTGTAATCATTGGAAGTGCTCCAACAAGTGGTTGACCATTTTCACCAACATTACCAGGACTCCATACAGAACCTGTCAGGAAGCCCCAAAAAGAAACGCCATCTGTGAAGAATGTAGAAAGTCCTTTGCTAGTAACAAAATACAAAATTGAGACAACTACAAATACGATAATAGCGATACAAATAAAACTAACTGTTTTTCCTAATTTTTCCAGTCTGCCTTTTTTTGAGTTTCCAAGTAATTTTGCTTGAATCTCTTCCAAAAGAAGCCCTCCTCTTATATCAAATATAACAAGTTGAAAGACGGCTTTTCTATTGAATAGTCGTCTTCAATCCATGCTATCTATTAATTTTCTAATACTGTTATTTATTGATTTACTTATTCTACGGGCACTGTATTTCCCTCAACATCTCGTTCTACTTCCATTTGGCTAGTTGGTATATATCCCAACGCTCCAATTAATGTTGCTTGAATATCATCAGACATAATGTAATCAATGAATTCTTTCGTCAATCCAGTAGGTTCTCCATGAGTATACATATGCTCATAAGACCAAATCAACCACTCATTTGTTTTTACATTTTCGTCTGTTGGCTCTACTCCATTAATTGTTAATGCTTCAACATCATCGTTTACATACGAAAAAGCAACATAACTGATTGTTCCAGGAGTATTTGCCACGATTTGTCTTACTGTACCGCTTGACTCTTGTTCTTGTGTGATAATACTATTTTGTCCTTCTTCTAAAACCCATTGTTCAAATGTAGCACGTGTTCCACTACCAGATGCACGGTTTAAAACCGTTATCGGTAAATCTTTCCCGCCTAATTCTGACCAATTCGTAATTTTACCTGTGAATATCTTTTGTAATTCTTCTATACTAACATCAGTAACTCCTGTACCTGGTGTAACAATTGGCGTAATGCCTACAACCGCCACACGATGATCTACTAATTTAGAGGCGTCTATACCATCTTTTTCTTCTGCAAAAATATCTGAATTTCCGATTTCTACTGCATCTGCAGCAATTTGACTTAAGCCTGTTCCACTACCTCCACCTTGTACGTTAATAAACTTCCCAACATTTTCAGCACCATATTGTTCACCGGCTGCTTCTACAAGTGGTTGCAATGCAGATGATCCAACTGCAGTAATCGATTCCTCTTCTACTACTGGACCGCATGCTGTCAGAATAAATGCAAATGCAATAGTTAACATAAGTCGACTATTTTTTAGTTTCATTTTATACCTCCTAGGTATTTAGCTAAATTACATACTTCTTAATAATAACCTACTATTGTAAATATTAAATAGCATAATTGTAAATTTTATGTAAACCCACTTTACATTCTATTATTATTCTATCTTTTTTAAATTAAAAGAGCAAAGAAAATAGCGTCAAATTGAGTTTTATCTCTATTTGACGCTAGTTTATCCTATTCATCCTACAAATAAGTTAATGAGGACTTTTTCATCTAATCCCAACCCTATTAACCATCCTTCTTACCTAATTGCTATCTAATGTTTGCTTGTATTTAATTCTACAACTTTACCTGTTTTCAAATAAACAATCCACTCACAAATATTAGTAACATAATCACCCATCCGTTTTAAATACCGCGCTACCAACATGTAATCTGTAGCTCCTAGAACTAATTCTGGATCGACTTTCATTTCATCAATACATTGTCGATAAATTTCATAAAACTCAAAATCAATAGCATTAATAGCTGTTGCGAGATTTTTCGCTTTGTTAGCATCTTCTTTAATATATGCTTCTAGCACACCTTCAACCATTACTTTTACTTTTTCTGAAAGTTCAGCTATCTCTGCTTCGATTTTTGGAACTCGTTTAGTACCTTTAACTCGAATAGTCGATTTCGCCACACTCACTGCATGGTCTCCCATTCTCTCTAAATCGGCGCAAGCTTTCATGACTGTTACTATCTTCCGCAAATCACTTGTAACCGGTTGTTGCAGTGCAATCAATTCAAAACATTTCTTTTCTAACTCTGTTTCGCGTGTATTGATTAGTACATCATTTTCAATAACTTCTTGGGCTAGTTCTCTATCATGATTAATAAAAGCCTTAACCGACTTATAAATGGCCTCATTAACCATCATACCCATTTCCGAAAATGAACATGTAAGTCTGCAAGTTCTTCTTCAAATACTTTTCTCAATTCATTTTCCTCCATCTATTAT